>JAPLGV010000002.1 GCA_026389975.1 Chloroflexota bacterium | reverse complement strand
TAGGGTGCCTGGTTGGACTTGCGCTAATTGCCTTGCTATGTTAGATTTTGACATGAGGTATCCTCCTAAGTACGGATTGATCCAAAATTGGTTCATGTACTAAGAGGGTACCTCACTCCTATTTCTCTATACTAGGTACATTAAAATAAAAAGGAGCAATTATGGCAACCACAGTAAAAGACATCGTCTGCGGCATGGACATTGACCCCGCCACCTCGGCTGGCAAATCCGAATACAAGGGCCAGACGTATTATTTCTGCTCACTCGGATGCAAAAAGGCATTCGACAAGGAACCGGAAAAATACGTCAAGCCGGAAGAACACGGCCAGCACCATTAACCTCCACAAAAACAACACATAAAGATCCTAGAAATTTACCATGCGGTAAAACGGCCTGGGATGCATTAAGTAAGTCAAGGCCGATCTATTCAACGCAGGTCGGAAAAACCCGATAAGGCTGCTCTGGAGTTACCCAATATGTTCAAAATCACGCTTGACCCAATCATCTTCAGTATCGGTCACCTGCAAATACGCTGGTACAGCTTGATCATCCTGATCGCCATCAGTGTTGGCACCTGGCTGGTAGCGCGCGAGGCGGCCCGAAAAGGATTCAAAAAGGACGATATCTACGAGAGCGCCATATGGATCGTTTTCGGCGGGTTGCTGGGCGCGCGCCTCTTTCATGTGCTCGATCATTGGAACATGTATGTTCTAAATCCAATTCGGATGTTATATATCTGGGAAGGCGGGCTGGCCATTTGGGGAGGCGTGGCTGGCGGCTTGATCGTCGGAGCCATCCTAGCCCGGCGGCGGGGCTGGCATTTCCCGCGCCTGCTTGACGCCGCCGCCCCCGGCCTGGTCCTGGCGCAGGCAATCGGCAGGGTGGCTTGTGTCATCACCGGCGATGCCATGGGCAAACCCACAACCGGACCTTTTGGCTTCGCCTATACCAGCCCGAACGCCATGGTACCTCAGCTGGGCGTGTACTACACCCCCATGCCGGTGTATGAGATCATCGTCAACCTCAGTATCTTTGCCTTGTTGTGGAGCCTGCGCAAGAAAAACTGGCCGGACGGCCTGCTCTTCCTGGTTTACCTGACCTTGTACAGCGTGGAGCGCTTCTTCTTGGGCTTTACGAGTTCATACCAGATCATGGCCTTTGGGTTAACCCAATCGCAAATTGTGGCGTTGATCTCGCTGGTAGTCGCCCTTCCTCTAATCGTACGCACTTTGATGCAAAACCGCAGGACAGTACCTGTGGGGTGAGCTATATCACAATCGTATCATCCCAGCCAGGACCAATTGGAACGTAGACGGGGCCGGCAGAAACGAAAAGAGCATTGGGATAGAGTTTGGATTATCGTCCTGCTCACCCTGGCTGGTCTGTATATTCTTTGGAATATCATCACTGTGATCAGCCACCACGTCTGAACACTGACGAACCCGCCTTGTCTTCTCCTGCCGAAATGGCCTATGTTGCATCGAAAACATAGGCCATTTCGCTTATGATCAATAGGCACAAATTCGCTGTTCTACTCTTTTCTCTCAGGAGTATACTGAAGTAAGCAATCCCTTATGAAATTTGGATCTCTATCAAAGAAAGGCTGAAACCTATGATGGTGAAAGACCCAGTATGCGGAATGGAAATTGACCCTGAAACAGCCTTTGGCGTTCGAGAGCATATGAGGCAGAAATTTTACTTTTGCTCGGCAGACTGCGTTGGGAAATTCGATGCCGACCCACACCGATTTGGCATGGCGGGTTCCGCCACGACTGGCGTCAACCCGGCACTGGCATTTTCCCGCATCGACCTACCTGTAATCGGGTTGGATAAGGATGGCGGGCGCAAGGCTGTCGAGACTGCGCTGCGCGCCGTCCCTGGCGTGCGGGTGGCCAACGCCAATGCCGGCATGGTTGCCGTCGAATATGATCCGCAATCTGTAACTCTCGATGGTCTGAGTTCGGCAGTCATATCCGCAGGGTACCGCGTCGGCGGAGCACAGACCCGGATCGGCATCGAAAACCTGCGCTGCGCCTCCTGCCTCGGTTTTATCGAAGAAGAACTCAAAGCCACGTCAGGTGTGGTCAGCGCCAGCGTCAATGTTGCCACCCAGGAAGCCAGTATAGAATACCTGCCCGAAAAGACAAAACTGGCGGATCTGAATGCTGCCATTGAGTCTTGGGGTTACAAGACCAATCCAGCTGCCAGCGAAGAACCGGTGGACAAACAGCAGGAAGCCCACGAAAAAGAATACCGCCGGCTGATGAGGCGCTTCTGGTTTGCGGCCATCATCTCCCTGCCGGTACTTGCGACAGCATATTCCAAATATGTCCCCTTCGTCCGCGATTGGAGCATGGAGACCCTGCGGCTGTCCTGGGGCGTGGCTGCCCTGCTAACACTGCCGGTGATGTTCTGGTCCGGAATTGGCTTTTTCTTCACCGGCGCCTGGGCAGCCTTGAAACATCGTTCGGCCAACATGAACACCTTGATCGCCCTAGGCACCGCGGCCGCATGGCTCTATTCCACCGTTGCCGTTCTGTTCCCATCCATTTTTCCTCAAGGAACCTCCGAGCCATTTTACGACGTCGTGGCGGTCGTCATCGCCCTGGTGGTGCTCGGGCAGGCGCTCGAACTGCGCGCCAAGGGCCGCACCGGCGAGGCGATTAAGAAGCTGATGGGCCTGCAGGCCAAAACCGCTCGCGTCATCAGGAATGGCCAGGAGATGGACATCCCGGTTGAGGAAGTCCTGGTGGGCGATGTGGTGCAGGTGCGCCCCGGTGAGAAGGTGCCGGTAGACGGTGTCATTCTTGATGGCTGCTCGGTAGTGGACGAAGCGATGCTGACCGGCGAGTCGCTGCCCGCCTCTAAAAAACCTGGTGACGAGGTCATCGGGGCCACGCTCAACAAGACCGGGGCATTCAAGTTCCGCACCACCAAGGTCGGCAAGGATACCGCCCTGGCGCAGATCGTCAAAATGGTGCAGGATGCCCAGAACTCTAAAGCGCCAATTGCCCGCCTGGCGGATACCGTCTCCGGATTCTTCGTGCCGATTGTGATGATTCTGGCCGTGCTGACCTTCGTGCTCTGGTTCGACATCGGTCCTCAGCCGCAGTTGGTCTATGCCCTGGTGACTGCCGTGACGGTGCTGATCA
>JAPLGV010000036.1 GCA_026389975.1 Chloroflexota bacterium | reverse complement strand
CACCATCGCGGCAGAGGAACGTCATCTCGGCAGGGCCTTTCCCGCCCAGGTTGCGCAGATCCCCGCCGCATCGAACGGCCTCCAGGGAAGGGAAATCTTGATGAAGGAAGTGGGACAGAAGCCCGCCGGAGGCTCGAACTGGCAGCCGATGTTAGACTCCGCCGACAAGCTCTCCCCGGAAGATGCCTGGCTCAGAGCCTTCGATGAACGTGGCTCCTACAGTCTTCTGATAGAACTCGGGTGAGCCTGCCCAACCGATAACTGCATAGACGTAACGTTCCGCCGCCATTGCAAGAAGACCGATTAGCAACAATGCACTCGAACCCTATCAGCTTCTCCTTCGGCAAAGCATATGGGTCTTGAGAAGGAACGAAGGACTTATCTTTCTCAACCGCAATATAGCAACTGATCGGATCGCGAGTAAAAGGCCATTCACACCCGACCGCCCACGAATCTGGAAAATGTTGTCTTACCCATTCAGTGATGATGCGTTTCTCCCCGGGTTGTGCTTGGCGGATAAAGATTGATTGTGCCTTTAATTCGGCTAAATTGGGGGCAGCATCGGGCAGGGCATAAAGTTTGACAAGCATATCAGCCATACGTTTTTGATCCACTCTGGAACCATGCAATGGGTCTGGAAAGGAGCCTAAAATGAAAATGTCAAGCGCCAAAAGCAGGCAGTTCCACCGTCCCGCTGCCAGACTGGGCCAGGTAATGCGGCAGCCAGGCCACACCGAACGCGTTGATGTAAATATCCGTCTTCTTGGGCAGAACAGGAATCTCGGTAATGCTATTGACCGCGTCACCCCATTGGCTGCCGGCCGAGTCCAGGGCCTGCTGGCGGGCGGCTTCGAGTTGCGCAAGTTCCTGGTCGTATTGTTTCAGCGCGTCGACGGATTCCTGCACATCATCTTTGGCCTGCTCGGTCATGCGATGCTTGGATAGCGAACTGGACAGGCGGCGCGAGGAACGCCGTCCGCCGAAAAGACCCAGCACGTTCTCGGCATGGGTTGCCAGTTCCTCGCCCTTGCGCTGGCTGACCTCGTCCTCGTCCATTTTGAGTTCGCGTCCTTCGCGGGCAATTTTGTCTTTGAGAGTCTTGATCTGCCGGTCAAGAGCGGTGGTGGCTTTTGCCATTTCCGCAGCGCGGGCCTCACGAGCGGCGTCGGCGCAGGCCTTCATGAACTCGGCCTGCGAGACATCCGGTGTGGCATACAGCCCGAGGGCCTGGTTGGAGCGCACAGTGATCTTGCTGGTGCGATAGACCCAATCGGCGAAATCACGCTGGAGAACGGCGATTAACTTCGCCTCCGAGAGCGGCGCGTCCAGGCTGGCGAAGCGCGCCTGCGGGTCGGGAGCCGGATCCATGGCGGCGGCATCCGGCACAGTGGCGACGAAATCCTCCCAGCGGATGACGCCGCGTTTATTGGGATTCGCCACCAGCGCCGATTTGACCTGCTCGGCATCCAGGTTATATTTCCGGTCCAGAAAGCGCACCTGCGCGCAGGCGATCAGCGCCGGGCGATAGAGCAGGCCTGCCGGGGCAGAGTCAGCCGGAAGAGATTCGCCCGAAGCGGCAACGGCTTTGGTGAAAGACAAATTCAGGGGGAGGAAAAATTCGGCAATCCCGGCCGGGGCGGAAGGACGGGTCAGGCTGCCTCCGGCAGACGATGGACCTAGGATGGTGGAGGATGAGGTTGCGTCACCCGGAACAGGCGTTGCCACCGGGATGGGTTCAAAGCTTTCGGGAGCGGCGGTCGGTTCCAGCGCGAAGACGGCCGGCTGAACACCACTTACTGATGACTGGATAATGGAGACTGGCGACTGGAACCCCGCCCCAACCAGTTTATTCAGCGCCGGGATCTGCGATCGGGTCATCGGGCCGGCCAGGAAATTCATCGTCCAGCGCGTCTGGAAAACGACCGGTAACTTCTCGTGGACGTTCTGCATGATGAACACGCGCTTGCCCAGGCCTGTGATCAGCTTGTCTATCGTGCCACGCTCAAGAGCGCCGGAGGCAGCGCTTTCCAGGCCATCCAGCAAACGCTGTTTGTCCTGTTCGGTCTGGAGTTTTCCGATGAACCACGTCCCGGCATTGGAGAGGGCTTTGTAGTCCACGTCCACCGGATTCTGCGTGGCGAGCAGCAGGCCTAGGCCAAAAGCGCGCGCCTGTTTGATCATGCGCAGGGGCGGCTGTTTGGATGGAGGCATAGCCGTCGGCGGAAGATAGCCAAAGATTTCGTCCATGTAGAGGATGGCACGCAGGCTGGTCGCTCCGGATTGAGTCCGCATCCAGGTCTCCACCGCCGATAGCAGTAAAGTAACAAAGAACATGCGCTCGGCATCCGGGAGATGCGCCAGGTAAAAGACGCTATGGCGCGGGCAGCCATCCGGG
>JAPLGV010000320.1 GCA_026389975.1 Chloroflexota bacterium | reverse complement strand
GTAACGACTTTCTCGTCATTTCGTATCCCGAAGCCGTGGAAAATGTCCACCGCTCATTCCTCGAAGTCGGTGTGGATGTGATCGAAACCGACACCTTCCGTGCCAACCGCCTGACCATGGCGGAGTACGGTCTGGAAAACCGCATTATCGAAATTAACCAGGCCGCCGCCTCGCTCGCTCGCAGGCTCGCGGATGAGTATTCCATGCGCGTAGGAGCGGACGGCCGTCCGCCCCTGCAAAGATTTGTGGCCGGTTCGATCGGACCCAGCGGCAAACTCCCCTCCGCCAACGACCCCGAACTCTCCAACGTACCCTTTGACGAACTTGCCGACATCTTCCGCGAGCAGGCCCTCGGTCTGCTCCAGGGTGGCGTGGACGTGATTCTCATTGAGACCTCCCAGGACATCCTCGAAGTCAAGGCCGCCATCATCGGCATCCAGAAAGCCTTTGAGGAGACCGGCATATCCCTGCCCATCCAGGCCCAGGTCACACTGGATGTCACCGGGCGCATGCTGCTCGGCACCGACATGGTTGCTGCGCTGACCATCCTTGAAGGCATGCCGATCGATGTCATCGGCCTGAACTGTTCCACCGGCCCCGAACACATGCGCGAACCCATCCGCATTCTCGGCGAGCAGTCCATCCTGCCGGTTTCCTGCATCCCCAACGCGGGTCTGCCGCTCAATGTCGATGGTCAGGCCGTCTATCCGCTCGAACCCGAGCCTTTCGCCAATGCGCTGCTTGAATTTGTTGAGAAAAATAACATCTCCATCGTGGGCGGATGCTGCGGGACAACTCCGGCTCATTTGAAAATCCTGGTTGAGAAGCTGGATTCCCGTCCCCATCCTGCCCGCCCGACTGAACCCACACCGCGCCTGTCTTCCTCTATTATGGCCATCGCCATGCGACAGGACCCGCCTCCACTACTGATCGGCGAACGCTGTAATGCCCAGGGCAGCAAAAAGTTCAAGCGCCTGTTGCTCGAAGAGGACTACGACTCGATTCTCGAAATCGCCCGTGAGCAGGTCAATTTTGGTGCGCATGCTCTCGATATCTCCTGCGCCGTCACCGAGCGCCCCGACGAAGTGGAACTGATGCGCAAGACGGTCAAAAAATTGGAAATGGGCGTCGAAGTTCCGTTGGTGATTGACACCACCGAATTGGACGTGCTCGAAGCCGCGCTCAAAACTGCCCCCGGGCGCTGTCTCATCAACTCGACTCATCTCGAAGCCGGGCGCACCAAAGCCGATAAGATTTTTGCGCTGGCCAAGACCCACAACGCCGCCGTCATTGTCCTGACCATCGACGAAAACGGCATGGCCAAGACGGCTGACAGCAAACTGGAAGTTGCCAAACGCATTTACGACATTGCCGTCAACGACCACGGACTGCGCCCCGACGCGCTCGTCTTCGATGCCCTGACCTTCACCCTCGCCACCGGCGATCCCGAATTTGCCGAATCCGCCATTGAGACCATCGCAGGCATCCGCCTGATCAAGCAGAACCTGCCCGGCGTGCTCACCTCGCTGGGCGTCTCGAACCTGTCCTTTGGCCTCGCCTCGCAGGCCCGCCCCGCGCTGAACTCGATCATGCTCTATCACTGCGTGCAGGTTGGGCTGGATATGGCAATCATCAACCCGGCCCACGTCACGCCATATGCGGACATCCCTGCCGAGGAAAAAGAACTCTCCGAGGACTTGATTTTCAACAAACGCTCCGATGCTTTACAGCGTTTCATCGAGCATTTCGAGAACGTTTCGCCCGTCTCTGCTGAAAACGCCGCCATCGACCCGACCGAGGGCATGACTCCCGAACAGCGTCTGAACTGGCGCATTGTTCACCGCCACAAAGAAGGCGTGGAAGCGGATATTGACGAAATCATCAACCGCGGCGGTTTCCCCTCGCGGCATGAATGCGCCGTCCACACGCTCAACACCGTCCTGCTCCCTGCCATGAAAGAAATTGGTGACAAATTTGGCGCGGGCGAGCTGATTTTGCCCTTCGTGCTCCAGTCTGCCGAAGTGATGAAAAAATCTGTCGCCCACCTCGAAAACTACCTGGAAAAAGTGGAAGGTGTCACCAAAGGCACCGTTGTCATTGCCACCGTCTACGGCGATGTGCATGACATCGGGAAAAACCTCGTCAAAACGATCCTCGCCAACAACGGCTACACCGTCATCGACCTGGGCAAACAGGTCCCGGCTGAGACGATTATCACCAAAGCTGTCGAAGTCAACGCCACGGCCATCGGTCTTTCTGCGCTGTTGGTCAGTACCTCCAAGCAGATGCCGCTGATCATCAACGAACTCCAGCGCCGCGGACACAAAATCCCGGTGCTGGTGGGCGGCGCGGCCATCAACCGCCGCTTTGGCCGTCGTATCCTGTTCACCGAGGATGGCGCTGCATACGATCCCGGCGTGTTCTATTGCAAGGATGCCTTCGAAGGCCTCGAAACGATGGATCAACTCATCAACCCGCAGCGCAAACCCGCGCTGATGGAACAGATCCGCAAAGAAGCCGATATGGAAATGGGACGCGCCTCCCAGACTCCCGCCCACCGCCAGACCGAAGGCACGCGCTCGAACGTTGTTCCCTCTCCGATCAAGCTGCCCGAAAAACTCGGTTTCCGCGTTGTCAAAGAGATGCCACTCGAAATGGTGTTCCGGAATCTCAACATCAATGAGTTGTACCGCCTATCCTGGGGTGCAAAGAATTCTCACGGCCCACAATGGGAAAAACTTAGAGCTGAGTTTGACGCCCGTCTTGAAAAAATGACCAAAGAAGCCCTCAAAGAAGGCTGGCTCAAGCCACAAGCTGTTTACGGCCTGTTCCCCTGCCAGGCTGATGGAGATGATTTAATTATTTACGACCCATCCACGGTGAGGGCAGACGGCTCGCGAAGCATCCCCGAAGGGGGACGTCCGCCCTTACAAATGGCGCGTTTCCACTTCCCGCGCCAGCCTTACGACGAGCATCTTGCTCTCTCTGACTACTTCGCCAGCATCGAATCCGGCCAGTTGGATGTCGTCGCCTTCCAGGTGGTCACCGTCGGCCTGGCTGCAACTGAGAAGTTCGATACGCTCCAATCGTCCGGCGATTACAGCGAGGCGTATTTCACACATGGTTTGGCCGTTCAGACCGCTGAGGCCACAGCTGAATATTTGCACCAGCATATCCGCCGCGAGTTGGGTATCCCCGCAGGGCAGGGCAAACGCTACTCCTGGGGCTACCCCGCCATCCCTGAGTTGGAAGATCATCGCAAGGTCTTTGACCTGTTGCCGGTCGAGAAAGAACTCGGCATGCAGTTATCACCCGCCTACCAGCTCATCCCCGAGCAGTCCACTGCCGCGATCATCTTGCATCACAAGATTGCCAAATACTACAGCACTGGTGAAAGCCGCGTGGAACAGTTGATGAAGTAGGGAGCAATGACAAATATAAAATTTTTTGATGCCCTGGCAAAAGGGACCCTGCTCGCTGATGGAGCGATGGGGACGATGCTCAATGCGCGCGGGATCAGTTTCGAGAAGTGCTTCGATGAACTCAATCTGACCAACCCGGCGGTTGTCGCGGAAGTCCATCGTGAATATATCGAGGCCGGGGCACAGATCATCCTGACGAATACCTTCAGCGCCAATCGCTTTAAACTAAAAAAACACGGCCTGGCGGACAAACTCGAAGAAATCAACCGCGCCGGCGTAGAACTGGCCAAACGAGTCGCAGCAGCTTCCTTCAAAGATGTACTCATCGCCGGGGATGTGGGTCCGCTGGGCGTGCGCCTGGCTCCCTTTGGGCGGGTCCAGCCTGAACAGGCACGCGCCGCTTTCGCCGAGCAGATTTCGGCGTTGTGCTCCGCCGGAGCAGATTTGATCGTCATCGAGACGATGAATGATTTGTACGAAGCGCGCGAGGCTGTCCACGCCGCGAAAGATGCTTGTACAAGGCCGGTGGTAGTATCGGCCACGTTCACCCGCGACGACCGTACCATCTTGGGCGATAGTCCCGAAAAAGCCGCCCGCGTATTGACCGAATCCGGCGCGAACGTAATTGGCGTCAACTGCTCCGGCGGACCGACTCAGCTCCTGCGCATTCTCAAGCTGATGCGCCAGGCCGCGCCTCAGATGAAATTCTGGGTCAAGCCGAATGCTGGCTGGCCGGAGCAGGTCAGCGGGCGCATCATGTACCCGGCCGACCCCGAATACTTTGGCGATTACGCCCTTTCGTTCCGCGCTGCCGGCGCGTCCATCGTGGGTGGGTGCTGCGGGACGACTCCTGCCCACATTGCCTCCATGCGCAAGGCCCTGGACGCTGCTCCCGCGCTGACCGTTGAAGTCCAGCCAGCGGACATGGTTGAGCCGGTGGAGGTTTTTGACGATGATTTGAAACCATCCCAACTGGCGCAAAAACTGGCGAACGGGAAGTTCGTCATCGCTGTCGAAATGGACCCGCCACGTGGCCTTTCGACCCATAAACTTATCGCGGGCGCCTCCCTGCTTCAGGAAGCCGGCGCGGACGTGATTGACGTGGCCGACAGCCCGATGGCGCGCATGCGCATGTCGGCCTGGGCAGTATGTGACGTGGTCCAGCGCAAGGTAGGAGTCGAGACGACGCTCCATTTCCCCACGCGCGGGCGCAACCTGTTGCGCGTGCAGGGCGACCTGCTGGCAGCGCACGCCCTCGGCATCCGCAATGTG
>JAPLGV010000244.1 GCA_026389975.1 Chloroflexota bacterium | reverse complement strand
CGGGTCATGCCGCTGGGCAGCCTCGTCCATCACATCCGCCGACTGCTGAACATGATGACTGATACGCGGAGCCAGTCGTTCCAAAGCCAGGCCGAGTTTCCGTAAGGCAGAAGCGGCGTGCGGGTTCTGGCGGTCCATGCGTGTGGCCAACAGCCGCGCGGCCAGGTGCACCGCCATGGCTTCATGCAATCCAAGCCGGACATTGACGAGATACGACTGCCGGTCAATGAATAGCCGGCCATCTTCATTTTCATAATACGGGAATTGATTGGGCATATCCCGGAAATAGCGATTGACTGTCGAACGGTTCACATCCAGGCGGCGGGCGACCTCGGCCTGAGTCAATCCTTCGGGGTGAGCAAGTAACAAGGCTTCGATTTGCAGCAAACGGTCGGCTTTGTTTTCAGCACGTGACATGACAATCTCCGCAACATTAATTCACTACCACACCATCATCGTAGTTTAAGTTTATGATACAGCACAGATGTTGCAAGTAATGCAACGGAGTGTTATTTTTTCGATCCAGATATAAAAATATTTAGTACATTTAGATGTCCTAAAGAAATGAGAAAATTGCCACCGACTAAGATAACCAGCCTCCCAACTCGTTGCTCATCCGCCGTTAGGCGGTTTAACCGTTTATGGCCCTTTGCGATCTAATCAATGATAGAGTATAGCAGTTCGCGGGCAAACGTACAAATGAAAAGGACGACCTCACCCCTGACCCCTCTCCCAAAAAAAGGGAGAGGGGAATCCAACAGGGCAACGGGGGATGGGGGTTAACCAAGGAACGAAAAACGACCGCGGAAACGCTTGCTCTGCGATCGTTTTCAAGCTCGATTTCTGTTTTCAAGCTACTCTGTCCCCCGTTTCTTCCCAGAACTTGACGTTTCCAGTAATCGGTGGGCGGGCGGTTGGATAAATGTGTACCACGATAACAATCCCAAGTATCTCTATCACTTCTCACCGCTGAAGGCTTGGAGGTATTCCTCCGGCTTGATGATCGCAATATCAAATTGATTCTTTAGAGTCTCTGCCAAGCAAACGATCCCTTCATCCCACGTGAGAAAGACTTCCCGGCGCAACAAGTAATGAGCATGGAGATGATCCCAGTCGCGCCAGTCTGGTGGAATCTTTCGAGACTGTTTAGCGAGTTCACATGCAGTGGGATAGAAATTCTCAAAAGCTCCATCACCAAGCATGTCACGCCCCAGGACCCAAAACCCTAGTCGAGTCACTGAACCTGTTTTGCTAACGCCTAATTCTGGTAGTTCATTCAAATTATCCGACAGTGGCGGGTTGGGTATATCTTCGTGAACTCTCGCAGTTACGGCTAAATCAACCTTGCCCTGCTTGGCCAAAAGCAACAGCGTTTCAACGACTTCATACTTATCGCGTTGTTTCCAGTATTCATGGAGTAAGTTTGTGTCCAGAGTCAATGTCGGAAGGTTCATAGGATGTAGAGTTGCACAATGCTAATCCGGGCAGTTGGTGTTGATTGCAGAAACTAGCCCGCCCAACGGGTTGGCGGCAGCGCTGGGAACGGCAAGCTCGATTATCGCGCCAATTCTGGCAAAACGCGCCTGTGCGCTAGCGGCGGAGCCGCTGTCCGCTTGGAGCCGGTGTTGGGCGCAGCCACAAGTAACCACTCAAATTACTTGCTGCCAAAGCGACTTCTCTTTTTGCTCGAATGCTGCGCACAACGGATCAATACTTTTCCCAGTGTAGCACCTTCTCTAATGGTTTCTTCTCCGGTGTCGGCATTTCAGCCGCCACACCAATTGGTATCAACGCCATCACTCGCT
>JAPLGV010000138.1:8901-9701 GCA_026389975.1 Chloroflexota bacterium | reverse complement strand
GTAAGTATTTTAGATTCTTGTTTGAAATTCTTATAATTTTGAAAAATAGTATTGGTCATCCCAGACGGGGGAGTAACATCATAAATTGAAAAACTATTAAGGTTCTTCAAAAATTCCTTTGCAAATTCCGAAAGCTCATTAATAAGGTCTTTGTTACCTGCCCTTTGTTTTCGCAGATAGGAAACAAGAAGGTAAAAGGCTATCATTTCTCGGGGAGTAAAGGCTGTCAGAATCATATTTAGGCTAATATTTAATAGATCTAGGTTACCGATATAAGTGGTAGATTTACCGGAGGGGATTTTCTTCTCATATTTTTTGAGGGCAGCAATTAATGAGGGTAAGTCGATATCAGGGAAATTCATGTTTCCAAAATCACCTTCTAGTTCTATAAGAAGCATCTCCGCAGCTAATTGTCTCCATCTGAATCTTTTTTCTTTACCTAGATATCCGAATATGGGGTGTGTTTCTCGAACTGATCGGAACATTTCTTTGAATTTTCCCCGGTAGGCATTTATTTTTTCTGCTTTATTGAGTGGAGTGCCTTCTTGAAGTCTAAGAAAGGTTTGAACAATATCTTCTTCTTTTTTATTGGGATCAATATTATTGAGTTGTAAGTAGAAAACACAATACGCATTCAGTTGAGTCTTTTCTCGAAATCCCAATCCACTATATTTAAGCAAATCTGAGTCGACCAAATCTAAATTGTCAGTTAGGTAACGATTGATAGTCAAAAGCCTTTGCTGCCCATCAAGAATCTCAAATTGTCCGGCGCTATTGATGTAAAGGACCAAAACGCCAAT
>JAPLGV010000138.1:0-8878 GCA_026389975.1 Chloroflexota bacterium | reverse complement strand
AATCGGTGTTTATCTTTAATTTGTTCGATACGAATAAATTAGGAATCTCTGCAAGAACAAAATGGTCAAAATTAAGGTCTGGAATAGTTTGCGTAGGCATACAAGTTACTCCTCTCTTTTTTAATCTGAGGATAGAGTATCTTCATTTATTTGAAGGAAATTTACTAGAAGATTGGGATATTTCCTCCATAATAAAGGAACTGCGCATTAGAACTTGCATGAAAGGTGGGCCCGGCAGGACTCGGACCTGCGACCAAGCGATTATGAGTCGCCTGCGCTAACCACTGCGCCACGGGCCCGCGCCCGGTATTATAGCATGGTTAGTATCCCATCATTGGTGAACGTATTACTATGATGCAATTTATAATGAACTGAATAGAAAATAGCAAGAGCGAAATGCCCCAGAGAATCTGCTGCATCAATGGCTTTTTCAGGAAAGCCGGGGTTTTAGAATTCGTGTCTGTCACTGCTGGCAACGGGAAAAGTATAGCTCCCAAATATAGTGGCATCATTAGAGGCAGCATGTATTGGAAGTTTTTCATCGCCGCGAAATTAACAAGGAAGAAGGCCACCGCCACACTCCAGGCCAGGATCAGTCGGCTGAGAACTTTCCGTGATCCCCACAAAGAACTTATCAGAAGAGAGATTACAGCGAAGAAAAAGAAGAACGGCTTCATGAAATAGAAACCGAAGAAGCGCAGCCAGTTTGCCAAACCGACCCCATAAACGTTGGTCGGGTCGGGCTCAACATACCCATGCAGAATGGCACCCTGCTGCTGAGTCCAGCTCTCCAACGCCACCCTAGTGATGTACGGAGCGATCAAACCAGGGCTGGTGATGATGACCGTTCCCACCATTGCCAGGATGAATGCCAGGCCTGAGAGCACAGCCTGTTTGAAGGTCAACTGTTTCCGCAACAACCCGGCCAGCAGATAACCACCGATCGCCAGTACGAAGAACAGCCCCCACAGTTTTATCGAAACCGTCAGGCCACAGGTCACGGCGGCAAAGTAGAAATACTTGCCGAAGCGCAGTCTGTCTTTTTCCAGGAAGAAGAATGTCAGCAGGATCAACAGGACAATGATGCTGTCTGGATGCCAAAACTGGTAATTGAATTTCACCACTCCCGGCACAAGTGCCAGGAAAACAAATATTGCTACTGACTGCCACAGCGACTTGTAGCGATTCGCCATGTAAACAAGAAGCATTATTGATAGGAGCATTGGCAAGATGCTGATGAACTGCCGCAACAGGAAAACGTTCAATTGGATGTTACTTGCATAATCAATACCTAAGACAAGACGTGGTACTAACAGCACTGCCGCTGACATTGGCAGGTAGGGGTAACCGTACCACCAGGGCCATTGCTCAATCACAAGGTGCACCACGTCCGAGATGGTTCCTTTCCAGACCAGGACCTTGGCCACATCCGGGTAAATGACTGCTTCATCAGAATGTGTGTAAAAATGGCCATTGCTATCCAACATAAAGTTAGTGGGCATGAAGCCGACAAAATAGACCAGGCCCATCACCGCCAGAACAATGAGGGTCTTGCGCTGGACGGGGAGCCACCCTTGCCATTTTTCCCGCAGACGGGCTGCCAGCGAGGGACGTTTGCGGTATTCCGAAGCGTAAGCCAACCGAAGCACCAACCAGATCTGGAAAGTGGTTAGCGTTGCCCAGACCAGGACCGGCCGCATCGGCACGGGGATGGCCAGGTAGGTCAGCAGGAAACACTCAGCCAGGAAAATGGTCAAGAGCGTTAGCGTTCCCTGAATAAAAAACAAGCGCATTTTTAAACCAACCAGTCGGCCATCCAAAAAGGCGAAGATGGTTGGCACAAAATTATCTCCCCGGAAAAAAACAATCAGGAGGCCGAAAAGAACAGCCAGCACGATACCGCTGAGCGCCGTCAAGATCACACGTAGGACGGCATAATTTACCATCTGCCCACGGCCGGCATCAAACTGCATCTGCCAGAGCATGAAAATAGCCGCAAAACCCTCGAGAAGAACTGTTATTGTAAAGAAAACCAGATAGGTTCGTTTCATGCTAGAAATCATACTCCAGGGTAGTTTCGATGACCCGGTCCTGCTCTTCTCTGGTTAGAACGTTGTAGAAAGGCAGGCGCAGGAGTTGGTCGCTGACCCGCTCGGTCACGGGGCAATCGCCTGGCTTGCCGCCAAAGCGGGCGCCCATCTCGGAGAGGTGGAGCGGCAGATAATGGAACACGCTTTCAATACCGCACTGGCGCAAGTGAGTGATCAGCCCTTGGCGCAATTCGAACGTTGGCAGGAGCATGTAGAACATGTGGTAGGCCTGATCACAGTACTCCGGTACATAGGGCAATTGGATTTCATGGGCCGATGCCCAATCTTTCAGGTTTTTGTAGTAATAATTCCAAACCATCTGGCGCTGGGTCTGAATCTTCTCGCGCTGCTCGAGCTGAGCATATAGGAAAGCAGCCAGGATATCTGATGGGAGATAACTGGAACCGATATCCACCCAGGTGTACTTATCTACCTGGCCGCGAAAGAAATGGCTGCGATTGGTACCTTTTTCGCGGATAATTTCGGCACGCTCAACCAAGGCTGGATTATTGATGAGCAGCGCGCCACCCTCGCCACAGGTGAAATTTTTGGTTTCGTGGAAACTTTGAGCAGCCAAAACGCCAAACGTGCCGAGATACCGGTCTTTGTACTTGCCAAATAACCCGTGGGCATTGTCTTCCACCACCGCGGCATTACTGCGGCGGGCGATTTCCAGGATGGCATCCATCTCGCAGGCGACGCCGGCATAATGGACCGGGACGATGGCCTTCGTCCTGGGCGTGATTTTCGCCTCGAGTTGGGATTCGTCCAGGTTAAGGGTATCCGGCCGGATGTCCGCGAATACCGGTTTTGCGCCGCGCAGAACGAAGGCATTAACCGTCGAGACAAAGGTGAATGATGGGAAAACCACCTCGTCACCGGGTTGGATATCAAGCAGGATGGCGATCATCTCCAACGCGTGGGTGCAAGATGTGGTCAGCAGGACTTTTGGGACACCGAGCTGCTGCTCGAGCAGAGCATTTGCTTTCCGGGTGAACGGTCCGTCGCCGGAAATCTTGGCGGCGGCGATGGCCTGCGCCATATATTCGTTCTCTTTGCCCATCATCACGGGGCGGTTGAATTCTACAAGCAGGGGAGGATTTTCGGGCATTGTCTACTTTGCAATATATCTCATTGCGTCCGGTCCGGCCATGAATAACAGATCCAAGATGGAGAGATTTGGATCGAAGGGCGGATGGAGTTGGGGATATTCCGGGTAATTGTAATCCATGTATTCCAGCGTGATCCCGGCGGAGGCAAGTTTGTCGTTTTCAATGTAGTCTTTAGCTGATGGGCCGCTGATATAGTGTGTTGCACCCACACGCACCATGATCTGCACAAGACGATCGGTCTTTTGTCCGGTTGCCTCCATCTCCGACGAGCGGATGAAGCGGGTATCCCGGACCCCCAATTCGCGTGCCAGGGCGATGGTCAGGTCTATGGTGAAGTCGGCCAGGAATACGTCGTGACGTTGGTAGAAAGATTCGAGCAGCGGGACAAAGTTGCGGAAAAAAGGAGCATGCCCATAGGCAAAGGTCAATGCCTTCCAGTGGGATTTATTCCATGTAATGCTCCAATCGATTTCGACCTGGTTGATCGGGATCGACTTTTCAACCACTCCGCTGCTGTGCACCGGGATCGTCAACCATTGCCGGCCCTGCGCAGTTTTAATCTGGTTCCGGTTGCGCCAACCATGCTTGCCATACTGTACGTCGTCATAAAAAACAAATACATCAGCCCTGCTGATCTGGTCGAAGTAACCGCGCCAGGGGATGTAAGACGGTTGCAAAATAACACAATTCATGGCTGTTTTGGAGGCATCTCCGAGGTGGTCCGCGCAATCGTATATGGCCTGCGGCCGGCCGTCCGTTCGAAAACGCGGGCCAGGTATTCGCCGATGATTCCAAGAGCGAAGAGTTGCACACCGCTAAAGATCATGATTGCAGATGCCAGGAACGGAAAACCGGGTACTGACCCGGCAATGAGGTAGATGATGATCACATAGATAAAACCAATTAAGCCGATCAGTGTAAAGGTAAATCCGACAATATTGCTGAAGCGGAGCGGTTTTGTACTGAAGTTGGTCAGATACAGCAGGGACATGCGCAGGAGCTGGCCAATGGTGTAGTTGGATTTTCCAACGCGGCGCGGCTGCTCGTCTACCGGGACCACGGCAAAGCGTGTGGTTCCCCACGAAAGCAGGACATCGATCATCACATCCGGATTGTCATACCCGTCGAATGCATGCCGCAGGTCCGTACGGAAGGCACGGAACGCACTTACTTCGCGGACTGTCTTCATGCCGATCGCGGAAGCCACCATCAGTTTGGTCAGGACGGAGCCCAGGTTGCGCCACCAGGAATGCGGCAGCTTTTTTGGTACACCGTAGGCAACATCATATCCTTCCTCCAGTTTCTCCAACAGCAGGTGCATTTCCTCGGGAGGGTGCTGGAGGTCATCGTCCATTGTAATGACCACATCATACCGGGCAAACCGGATTCCGCACAGGGTGGCATTGTGTTGTCCGTAATTGCGCATCAGGTTGATCCCACGCACACACGGGTTTTTCCCAGCCAGAGACAAGATGACTTCCCAACTCTGGTCCGGGCTGCCATCGTTGACCAGGATAATTTCGTAATCTCCACCAAGGCCGGAGCACACTTTCTCCAGCCGCGCGACCAGTGCCGGGAGGTTGTCCTGACCTTTATAAACAGGAATCACAACAGAACAGTTCATTTATCGCGTCCGGATAAAAACGATTAGCGGTTGCAGTTAGCGGTTAGCTGCACTTGCTAAACTCAAACTGCAATCGCTAACGGAGAGCGGGCGATGGGACTCGAACCCACGATATCTTGCTTGGAAGGCAAGCGTTCTACCACTGAACTACGCCCGCAATGGACTGTTATTCTACCGTGAGGGGCGCAGACGGTCAACCCGTCATTTCACCATCTTCGCCACGTACTCGCGCAATTCCGCGGTGGATTCCTGGTACAGCCGCTCCGCCTCGTCTTTGGCCGAGACAGTTTGCTGGCCGCCGCTTTCAGCCAGGGCATCCAGAATTTCCAGTTGCATTTCCAGCGTGAATCCGTCCACCGGCGGGGCACGGCGGATGCGCTCGGCCCAGGCCTTTGGCGAGCCATAGGAGGCGGTGTTGCCCTGGATGTGTTTTTTGTCGAGATTGACCTGCGGGTGGGGAAAAACCACGCCGCCCTGGATCAGGTTCAGGGTCCAGGCCCGCTCCGGCAGATGTTTTTCGAGCGTTTTTACAATCTCGTGTTTCTGCTGCAGCCATTGGTCATCGGGGCCTGGTTTGTGCGTCTTCTCTTCGCGCCGCGTCTGCCCGAGTTTATCGCGCGGGGTAGTCCCGGTTCCAGCGTCGTAGTCCCGGTTCCCGCGTGACAGTCCCGATTCTAGCACGGGGGACGGGGCACGGGACACGGTTTGAATCTGCTTCCAGGTACCCTCCTGTTTGACAATCGTCCCGCTCCAGTGCTCGACTTTAAACATCCAAATCCCCGAAGGGCCGAGCAACAGTACATCGGTAACAGAGAGGAGTTGGGCAGAATAAGGGTCCGGAAGGGAACGGGCAAGCAGGGTCAGGAAATCCACTTCCCCTTTTTCGCCTGCCTTCTCGACCGCCAGTTCCTGCGGCGAGAGACTTTCCCA
This sequence comes from Chloroflexota bacterium, assembly GCA_026389975.1. Taxonomy (GTDB): domain Bacteria; phylum Chloroflexota; class Anaerolineae; order Anaerolineales; family Villigracilaceae; genus UBA877. The sequence continues at coordinate 3,122 of JAPLGV010000138.1, read as the reverse complement.
CCAGCGTCCTTCCAGGTCTACCACCAGCCCCTCAACCGGCTGCGGAACCGGCTTGCCGTTCACCATCTCTCGGATGTACTGGCGTCCGGCTACCGCCAGCGTAACCAGGATGATCAACACCAGCACCGCCCAATAGACGATGACACAGGCCACATCGCGGAAATAAAAGGCCGTCAGGCAGAGTGCAATGATGGAGAGCGGCGCAACCGCCACGAGCGCAAAAAAGACCCGGCGCTTCTTTTGCCATTCGGTCAGTTCTTTGCGAAACTGCTGTTTGCGACCCACCCTTACCGCCCGGCCAAATTCTCCCGTCAGTTTCGTTTTGAACGATTGGATGGCCTGGTACCCGGCGGCCAGGTCGGTCCATTTGCGGTCAATGCTGTGCATGGCCGGAGTATAGCCGAAGTCCGCCGGGCGGACAAGCAAATCGCTTATTCAGGCTTATAATCATTTTAACCGGAGACCACTATGAAAATTTCCCGTTTTGTTCTGACTTGTTTCGCCCTGACCATGTTTCTCCTTCAGCCGATCCACGCGGCGGCGTCTGGACCGGTAGCCCTGGTGCTGACCATTGACGGGGCCATCACCCCGGCCACGCAGGAATATCTCGCCCGCGGCATCCAGACCGCCGAACTGAACGGCGCGGAGGTCGTTATCTTGCAGCTCAATACGCCCGGCGGCGGACTTGACCCGATGCAAAAAATGGCCCAGGATATCCGCGCCAGCCGCGTACCGGTGGTGGTCTACGTCAGTCCGCGCGGGGCCTGGGCCGCCAGCGCCGGGACGGTCATTACGCTGGCAGGACACGCGGCAGCCATGGCTCCAGAAACAGCCATCGGCGCGGCCAGCCCGGTTGGATCGCAGGGTGCAGACCTTCCCACCACCGAGCAGACCAAAGTCAAGGAGGCGATGAAGGCGCTGGTGCGCTCGTACACCGAACGACGCGGAGCCGAGGCCACCGCCCTGGCCGAGTCCACCATTGAGAGCGCCAAAGCCGTCTCCGCTACCGAAGCCCTGAATGCACACCTGGTGGATTTCATTGCCAACGACACAAACGATTTGCTCAATCAGTTGGATGGGTTCACCGTCCAGATGGCAGATGGAGCACACACCCTGCACACCTCCGGCGCAGTGACCGAAGGCCTGACAATGAGCCTCATCGAGCAATTGCTGCAACTGCTGGTCGACCCGAACTTCGTTTTCATCCTGCTCAGCATCGGCGTGCAGGCCATCCTGATCGAACTCTCCAGCCCGGGCGGCTGGATGGCCGGGTTCGTCGGTATGGTCTGCCTGGCGCTGGCAGCCTACGGGCTGGGCGTCCTGCCGGTCAACTGGTTCGGGATGGCTTTCCTGATCATCGCTTTTGTGCTATTCATCGTAGACATCAAAGCCGCCACCCACGGCGGGCTGACGGCGGCGGGCATCGGCTCGTTCATCGTCGGAGCGCTGGTGCTGTTCAACTCACCGGGTACGCCCCAGTTCCAGCGTGTCTCGCTCCCGCTGGTCATCCTGGTAGCCCTCATCATCGGCATCAGTTTCGCCATCATCGTCGGCTTTGCGCTGCGGGCGCAGAAGAAACCGGTCATCACCGGTCAGGAGGGGATGCGCGGCCAGACCGGGTTCGCCCGTACCGACATAAACCCAACCGGACAAGTCCAATCCGGGGCAGAGTTGTGGACGGCGGAACTGGCTGAGGGTCAAGGTAAGATCCGCAAGGGTGAGAAAGTGGAAGTAGTCAAAGTGGACGGCTTGAAGTTGAAAGTTAAAAAATTAAAATGATGTGCCGTTGCGAGCCCTGAAAGCCCGAAGCAACCCCCGCGCGAACGGGGAATTGCTTCCCTGGCCTGCCCGGCCAGGACAGGCGGGCTTACCCTTTCCCCTAGGGGACCTTCGGCGGGTACGATGTCGCCCTCGCAATGACACGAATCCGAGAGGACCCTATGCCTGTTTCCCCCACCCGTGACCGGGTCAACCCCGAGACCGTCAACACCGCCCCGCTCCGCCGCCCGGAGTGGATCAAAGTGCGCGCCCCTTCCGGCGAGATGGTTGAGCAGTTGCAAACCCTGATGCGCTCCAAGGCGCTGCACACAGTCTGCGAGGAAGCCATGTGTCCCAACATGGGCGAATGCTGGGGTTCAGGCACCGCCACCTTCCTGATGCTGGGCGATGTCTGCACGCGCACTTGCGGTTTCTGCGATATAAAACACGGCCGCCCGCAAGTCCTCGACTGGCTGGAGCCGGAACGCGTGGCACAGGCGGTCAAGTCCATGAAACTGAAACATGCCGTCATCACCTCCGTTAACCGCGATGACCGGCGGGACGGCGGCGCACCCATCTTTGCCATGGTCATCCGGCGCATCCGCGAACTTCTGCCGGGCTGCTCGGTGGAGGTGCTCATCCCGGATTTCAAAGGTTCGCTCGAAGCCTTGAAAATCGTGCTGGACGCCCGCCCGGAAATTCTGAACCATAATGTAGAGACCGTGCCGCGGCTGTTCAAGCAGGTCCAGCCGCAGGATCACTACGAGTGGAGCGCGGCGATCCTCTCTGGTGCAAAAAAGCTCGACCCCGAGGTGCTGACCAAGTCCGGCATCATGGTCGGGCTGGGCGAGGAGCTGGAGGAAGTCAAGGCCGTGATGCGCGACCAGCGCAGTTGGGGTGTGGACATCCTGACCCTCGGCCAGTACCTCCAGCCGAGCAAGAAGCACCTGCCGATTGCGCGCTATTACACCCTGGAGGAGTTCAAGGAACTGCGTGACTACGAAATCGGCTTCAAGTGGGTCGAGTCCGCGCCGCTGGTGAGGTCGTCATATCACGCAGGTGAACAGGTGCGGGCATTGAGTGCGGTGCACAGGCGACTATACGGAGAAAGTAAATGAAGAAAAATTCTATCAAGAAGCAGGATGATTACGAATTGCGGGAGGAATACGACCTCTCGAAAATGTCCGTTCTGCCCAAGGGACGCTTCGACTCCAAACGCCGGGCAGGGACGAATGTTATCATTCTCGAACCGGAGTTAGCAAAGGCTTTTCCGAACGATGAATCAGTGAACAACGCCTTGCGATTGGTCCTGAAAGCCGCGAAGATTCCGCAGCGCCATGCCGTTTCGCGATAAGTGGGGCAAG
>JAPLGV010000268.1:1032-9277 GCA_026389975.1 Chloroflexota bacterium | reverse complement strand
ATCCTTCCAATTCTCATCAGTTCCCAACCATCAAGAAAGCACAAAAAGGCAGGCCCTTGTCGTTCAACTGCAATTTCGCAGCCTGCTCGACGGACGAGCCGAGTCTCGTTTCCAAGAGAAATGCATCCATCCGGCACAATTCGGGATGATCGGCAACAATCGCCACATACGGACAATGCCCCAGGATGAGACGCGGTCCCGCCGCGCTCGCTTCCCAGCGCGCCTGATAGTGTAATTCGTTCAGTCGCTCGACCGCCCGGGCCAGCCGCTTCATAACCGGGACCTTGGCATCCGTGACGCCCGCCAGCTGCTCCGCCACGGACCTCAAGCCTGCTTCCTGCCTCTCGTCTGCCGCGCCTCCCAACCAGATGTCGAGCAGCGTCCCGGCCAGTTTATCCAACCCGTCCCCCAGCACCCGCCGCGATAACCCGTAGACATGTAGCGGCCTCCCCCGACCCTCTTTCCGCTGGCCTACAATCTCAATCAGATCGTTTGATTCCAACACAGCCAGATGATGGCGAATATTCGCCCCGGTCATCCCCAAGAAGCGACTCAATTCTCTCACCGAAGCCGTCTGGTGTTTTCGGAAGTGGGCAAGGATGCGTAAGCGAGTCGTAGGTTTCATTCTGTTGATTATACCAATTTTGCAAATATATATTTGCATAATCAAATTGACGTACCATCATCTCTCGGCTATAATCCGTCCGCTTTGCACTGATTATTTTCATCCCAGGAGAATCCACATGGAATCGAACGAACTAAATTCCCCCGATTATGAAATTCCTCCCGAACTGCAAGCACAGGTCGCCATCACCAGCCTCGATAAAATATACAATTGGGGCCGGAGCGCCTCCGTTTGGCCGCTGATGTTTGGACTGGCCTGCTGCGCCATCGAAATGATCTGCGCTGCCGCCAGCCGTTTTGACATAGCCCGCTTCGGCATGGAGATCATGCGCCCATCCCCGCGCCAGAGCGACCTGATGATTATCTCCGGCACGGTGACGAAGAAAATGATCCCCATCATCGTGCGCCTGTACAACCAGATGCCGGAACCGAAGTACGTCCTGGCAATGGGCGCCTGCGCTTCTGGGGGTGGCCCTTTCAAAGAAGGTTATAACGTCGTCTCCGGCGTGGACAAGTTCATCCCGGTGGACGTATACGTCCCTGGCTGCCCGCCCACCCCGCAAGCCTTGCTCAACGGCCTGATGAAAATCCAGGAAAAGATCAAGGGTGAATCCATCAAGACCGCCCGCTGGTATCAGAAAGGCCCGGACATGGCCGAAATCCCTGTCCCAATGCTTGGCCCGGACCTGATCGACCCGCGCAAAATTACACTTATCCAGAACGGCAAAAAGAACTAGGAGACAGACATGGCAACCCCTGTGGCAACCCCTGCCCCTGCTCAGACCCTTGATCTGCCCGCCCGTTTCCCTGGTGTTCTAAACCCCGATACCCGCCCCGGTTATTCTGGCTGGATTTTAGATAATGCCAATTTGCTCAAATTCGCTACTGCACTGCGCGACGAACTCGGCTACGATTACCTCTCCTCCGTTACCGCAGTAGACTATCTGCCCGAAGGCAAGATGGAAGTAGTTTACCATGTCTACAAGACCACCGGCGGAGCTGGCGTGGTATTCAAGATCCAGGTCCCGCGCGCTGACCCGATGGAAGTCCCTTCGCTGGTCTCTATTTATCCAGGCGCAGAACTCCAGGAGCGCGAAGCCTGGGATCTGTTCGGCATCAAATTCACCGGTCATCCCGATCTGCGCCGCATCCTGATGTGGGAAGGCTTCGCCGGTCATCCCATGCGCAAGGACTGGCACGAGCCTTACTTCGAAGAAGAAGCCAAGCCCTTGAAATCGCGCTGGCCGGACGGCAGGATGATCATGGCCGAGAGCAAAAATCTATTCGGTGACAATATTTCCTACCCGGATGGGTTCAACCCGGAAAGCCAGACCTTTGATCCGGAGAAAGCCCTCTACGAAGCCCTGCGCTCATATCAGAAAGACGAGGTCGGCCTGGACACCGATCACATCATTGTCAACATGGGCCCGCAACACCCTTCCACGCATGGGGTCTTCCGCGTCGCCGTGGTACTGGACGGGGAGAAAATCGTCAACCTGAAACCGGTGATGGGATACCTGCACCGCAACCACGAGAAGATCGGTGAGCGCAATACCTTTATCATGAACATGCCTTACACTGACCGTCTGGACTACCTCTCGTCCATGAGCAATAACTTCGGCTACGCGCTGGCGGTTGAAAAACTGATGAACGTAAAACCGACGGAACGCGCCGAATACATCCGTGTGATGATGGCCGAAATGACCCGTATCGCCAGCCACTTGATGGCAATCGGGGCATTGCTCAACGATCTGGGCGCGTACTTTACCCCGATGCTGTATGCCCTGGAAGAGCGCGAACTGCTCCTGGACATCTTCGAAGCAGTCTCCGGTTCGCGCATGATGTGTAATTACTTCCGCTTTGGCGGCGTCGCCCGGGACCTCCCGGAAGGTACTCTCCAGAAAATCAAGGGCTTGTTCTTTGAACGGCTGCCGCGCAAAATTGAAGAAATTGACCGCTTCTTGAGCGAAAACGAAATTATCCGCTCGCGCGGGATCGGACAGGGGGTTCTAACCGCCGAAGATGCGATCAAGTATTCTGCCGCCGGCCCATTGCTGCGCGCTTCCGGCATCCCTTACGACGTGCGCCGCGCCGAACCCTATTCCATCTACGATCGCTTCGAGTTTGACGTGGTTGTGCGCACAAATGGTGACATCTACGATCGGCTGATGGTGCGCTTTGACGAGATCCGCCAAAGCATTCGTATTGTCCAGCAGGCTGTCAAGCAGCTTCCGAATGGGCCGGTGATGGCTCTAAAGCCGATGTATCAGGTGCGCGTCCCGCCCGGCGAAGCGTATGGACGGGTTGAGGGTCCCAAGGGCGAACTCGGTTTCTATGTCATCTCGAACGGCAAGCCCACCCCCTGGCGCTACCACGTCCGCGCTCCTTCGTTCATCAACCTGACCGCCTTCGGCCCGATATGCATCGGCCAGAAATTGGCCGACGTGGTGGCCGTGCTCGGCTCGATTGACATTGTTCTCGGTGAAGTGGACCGGTAGGAGAAACCCATGAGCGATATGGTTGGTAAAGGTATCTTGAAAAGCCTCAGCGTCAGTCTCAAGCGCTTTGCCGAAACCTACCTCGACGATCTGAGTTGGTTGGGCAAACGTTACCGCACTGATAAAGGCATCGCCCACCGCGGCAGCAAGGATGCGCGTGGCATTTTCACCGTGCAATACCCGGAAGAAAAAATCCCGGTCCCGGAAGAATTCCGCTTTGTACCGTTCCTGGTTTATGATGAAGGCCCGAACGGGGAAAAGACCCTGCGGTGCACTTCCTGCGGAATCTGCGCCAAAGTCTGCCCGCCGCAGTGCATCTGGATCGTCCGCTCCACCGATCCCGCCACTGGCCGCCCGATTCCAGACCCGGCCAAGTTTACTATTGACGCGGATCTCTGCATGAACTGCGGTTTGTGTGCTGAATTCTGCCCGTTTGACGCCATCAAAATGGATCATGATTACGAACTGGCATCCTTCACTCGCAACGTGTACGACGAAACCAAGTTGTCGAAATCGGCCAAATATTACGAAAGCATACGTCCGGTTAACGCGAGACGCGAAGATGCCGCACGGGCTGCCAAGGCAGCCTCCCGCACAGGTCAAGGCGAATAACGGTCGAAATGTATAATCCCGACACCGACCTAATCTTCCCTCCCCGCGGCATCTCGCCCCTCTGCAACGAACGTGGCACAGCCTGGCGGGAGCTGGTCTCGGCTGTGGAAAAAACCGGGCCGGATAGCCCAGAACAGATGGCATTCATCCTGATGATGGCACGCTTGAACAATTGCGCCACCTGTAATGCCGATTCATACCGCGCCCTCAATGGCTGCACTGTCTGTGCCAAACATTCCCTCAAGCGTTTCCACGGCTCGGACGAAGAATTAACCGGACTGTTCGAGACGGCCAGGACCGAAGTGGGTGTGTTCTTACAGAACGAGTGTGCCGTTGAATGGCAAAAATAAATCTATCTAAAGGTAGCCATGTCCCCGAAAATCTCCGCTGAAACAATTCTGGCCGCTCTGAGCAAAGTCCAGGAACCCGAATTGCACAAAGACCTGGTCACGTTGAATATGGTTCGCGACCTGGAAATCAAGGGCGAGGCGGTCAGCTTTACCATTCTCCTGACCACGCCGGCCTGCCCGCTCAAGGGCAGTATCGAAAAAGCTGCCCGCCAGGCCGCGCTGATCGTCCCTGGCGTGAAGACTGTCAACATCAAGATGGATGCCAGCGTCCCTGCTGACGGGCGCTTGCGCGGGCTTTTGCAGCTCCCCGTACGCAACGCCATCGCAGTGGCCTCCGGCAAGGGCGGTGTGGGCAAGAGCACGGTCAGCGCCAACCTGGCGGTGGCACTGGCGCAGGCCGGGGCGCGGGTTGGCTTGATGGACGCCGATATCTACGGCCCCAACATCCCGACGATGATGGGCATCCACGAGATTCCCGCCACGAAAGAGAACAAACTCATTCCCGCCGAAGCCTACGGCGTCAAGTTGATGTCCATGGGCTTCCTGGTCAAGCCCGGACAGCCGCTCATCTGGCGCGGTCCGATGCTCAATTCCGCCATTCGCCAGTTCCTGTCTGACGTGGAATGGGGTGAACTGGACTATCTTATCATTGACCTGCCACCCGGTACCGGCGATGTGCCTCTGTCACTGGCGCAGACCCTGCCGCTCTCCGGCGTGGTTATTGTGACCTTGCCTCAGGCCGTCTCGCTCGAAGACGCCAGCCGCGCCTTGGAGATGTTCCGTACCCTCGAAGTGCCCATCCTGGGCATCATCGAAAACATGCGCGGCGAGTTCTTCGGCTCCGGCGGCGGCGAAGACCTGGCGCGGGTTGCCAAAGTGCCCTTCCTGGGCGCGTTGCCGATGGAACAGTCGGTGAGAATCGGCGGCGATACCGGTGAACCGGTTGTGGCGTCCCGGCTCGATTCTGACGCGGCCAAAGCGCTCAAATCCATCGCCGAGCAGGTCGCGGCGCGGGTCAGTGTCACAGCCCTGGAACAAAATAACGTCCCAAAGATCAACATCCTCTAGTTTCCCAGAGACGACCCGGCGGGTCGTCTCTACGGTATAATCCCTGCCATGCAACCATTTATCGTTGGTGTCCGTTTTGCACAAATTGGCAAAGCTTATCACTTTGACGCTTCGTCCGTACCTCACATCAAGGTTGGCGACCACGTCGTCGTTGAGACCTCGCGCGGCAAGCAACTGGGCGAGGTTACGCAAATTGTCGAAAACCCCGCTTCGCCCTCCGAAGGGGCGTGGAAACCCATTGAGCGTATCGCCACCCCGCGCGATCTGATTCTGCGCCGTATGTGGGGACAAAAAGAACTCGAGGCGATGATCGTCTGCCGGGAACGCGCCGCGCACCTGAAACTATCCGGAGTCAAGATCGTCGCCGCCGAATTTTCCTTCGACGGCTCTCGCCTCAGCCTGATGTACAGCACAGAGACTGAGGCCAAGACCGACCTGAAATCCCTGCGGCACGACATGCAGAAACTTTACCAGCAGCCCCAGGTGGAAATGCGGCAAATCGGTCCGCGCGACGTGGCGAAGATGCTGGGTGGGATGGGCGCCTGCGGCATGGAAACGCGCTGCTGTTCCAGGTTCCTGACCGAGTTCAGCCCCATATCCATCAAAATGGCGAAAGAGCAAGGCATCTCGCTAACACCGACCGAAATTACCGGCATGTGCGGACGGTTGCGCTGCTGCCTGGTCTACGAATACGAGCAGTATGCCGCCGCCCGCAAGGAACTGCCCAAACGGAATAAGCGTGTCGTCACCCCGCTGGGCGAAGGCAAAGTCCTTGACGTTAATCCTCTGCAAATGACCATCCGCGTGGACCTGCCCGACGTGGGCTGGCGGGAATTTGCACGTGAAGAGGTGGAACCCTGGGACGAACTGGAGGCCCTGCGGCGCAAATCCCAGGAACCGTGTGAGAATTGCCCCAAGCCCGAAAAAGAAAAGTATGAGCGAAGATAGTCAGAAAGCTCCCGATGCCTGGGAGAAATCCCAAAAAATCCTGGTCATCCTGGCACATCCGGATGACCCGGAATTTTTCTGTGGGGCCACGCTCGCCCGCTGGGCCAGAGCCGGTCACGAAATCCATTACTTCCTGCTGACCAATGGCAATAAAGGCGGCGGATCAGAAGTGACACCGGAACAGTTGTGCGCCATCCGCCAGACGGAACAACAGAATGCCGCAGCGGTCATCGGCGCCCGGTCGGTGCGTTTTCTGAACCTGGAGGACGGTTATCTCGTTCCCAGCCTCGAACTGCGCCGGGAAATAGTGCGCCTCCTCCGTCGCGAAAAACCCGACATCCTCGTCACCTGCGACCCCACCCTGCTCTACTCCTGGTTCGGACGAGTCAATCATCCCGACCACCGCGCTGCCGGACAGGTCGTGCTGGATGCCGTCTTTCCCGCCGCCGGGAACGGTCACTTCTTTCCCGAATTGCTCAAAAACGAAGGGCTGCAGACCCATACTCCGCGCGAAGTATGGGTCTCATTGGCTGCCAGCCCAACAGTAATCTTGGACGTAACCGATACCTGGGAAGTGAAAATGAACGCACTGAAAGAGCACAAATCCCAGATAGGCGACCCGCTCACTTTCGAGCAACGGATGCGCTCTCGCCATACTGAAGACAGCACCGACGAAGCCCCGCGCTACGAAGAAAAATTCCGCGTGCTTTATTTTAATGCGACAACCTAATCCATTATGACAATTGAGGTACACATGCCCGATTTTCTCTCTGAAGCCCAGGCCTTATTCGAATACACCCAGTCCATGCGCCGTGACTTCCACGCCCATCCGGAACTCGGCTTCCACGAAGTCCGCACGGCTGGAATTGTCGCCAAAGAATTGACCGCTCTCGGTCTGGAAGTGCATACCGGGGTTGGCGGGACGGGCGTGGTGGCCCTACTCGAAGGAGCCAAACAAAGCCCGGTGGTGCTCGTCCGTGCCGACATGGACGCCCTGCCCATCCGCGAGGAAACCGGCGCGCCTTATGCATCCCAGAACCCCGGCGTGATGCACGCTTGCGGGCACGACGGCCACACAGCCGTCCTTTTGACCGTTGCTAAAATGCTCAACGCTCATCGCAGCCAACTGTCCGGAACAGTTAAGTTCATGTTCCAACCTGCCGAAGAAGGCATGGGCGGTGCGGAAAAAATGATCGAAGACGGCGTGCTGGAAAACCCCAAAGTGGATGTTGCTTTAGCTCTGCACGTCTGGAACGAAAAGCCCGTCGGCTGGGTCGGCATTGCCGGTGGCCCGGCCATGGCCGGAGCAGAAATCTTCAAAATCAAGGTGCGCGGCAAAGGCGGACACGGCGCGGTACCTCATCTGGCCGTGGATCCGATCCTGGCCGCGGCGCAGGTTGTCTCTGCGCTGCAAGGGATCGTTGCCCGTAACATCGCGCCCCTGCAGACAGCGGTTGTCAGTGTCTGCACCATCCACGGCGGCGAAACATTTAACGTCATCCCGCCCGCGGTCGAAATGACCGGGACAATCCGCACCTTCGAGCCGGCGGTCCGCACCCGGGTTCTGGAACGCTTCGAGAAGACGGTCCATTCGATTGCCGAAGGAATGGGTTGTCAAGCAGAAATTGAACTGCAGATTCTGACTCCAGCCACGATCAACCAACCCGAGACTGCTGCTCGCGTCCAGGCAGTTGCCCGCCGCCTATTCCCCGAAGCGGACGTGGACACCGCAAATTACATTACAATGGGCTCGGAAGATTTCGCCTTTGTCCTGGAAAAAGTGCCCGGGTGCTTCTTCTTCATCGGCTCGGCCAATCCCGAAAAGGGACTGGATGCCGGCCATCACCATCCCAGGTTTGATATTGATGAGGCGGCCCTGCCGCGCGGCGCGGCGTTGATGGCCGCGATCATGACAGATTTGCTAAAAAGTTGAACTCACAGGGTACTGCGTGAGGATCTGAATCAATATTCCAGGAATTGCGAGCAATTCGATAATAGCATGTTCACAGATTTACGCAAGAAGCAGTAAAAGCCTGACGGTTGCTCGTCAGGCTTTTTTTTATTGTCCAGAGAAAGTTATGGGGGCCGGCCGCAACTGTTGGGTGTGTTGTGGCACCCGGCAACGACCACCAACAAGTTTTAGCC
>JAPLGV010000268.1:0-1002 GCA_026389975.1 Chloroflexota bacterium | reverse complement strand
TTATTTTTCCATTAAGGTGGTAGAATCTGAATATGTAGGGTGCTAGCATTAATTAATCTGTAAACGTGATCTGTAAACGTGGCGTGATGTCTTAACATACCAACAGAAATAGTAATTAAGGAGGTGCGTATATTTGAGTTGATACTTGCTCATTTTCCCCTATTCAACCCCCCCCCTAAATTTTCATAAACGAAGGAGAAAGAGAATGTCATCTAAAAAGTTCAGTTGGGGCTTTCTAAGCCTCATGATTGTAGCTATACTTGTCCTGTCTGCTTGCGGACCGGCTACAAAGACTCCTGCTCCAACCACAAGCACCGAAGTAGAAGTATTCTCCTGGTGGGTCGGCCCCGGTGAAGCAGACGGCCTGGCCGCCATGGTCAAAGTCTTCAACCAGCAATACCCCAATATCACGTTCGTTAATGCAGCTGTAGCTGGTGGCGCTGGCACGAACGCAAAAGCTGTTCTGGCCACTCGTCTCGCTGCCGGTGACGCGCCTGATTCCTGGCAAGCCCATGCCGGTCAGGAAACCATTGCCACTTACGTAACTGCCGGTCAGGTCAAGCCACTGGATGATTTGTTCGCGTCGACCGATTTTGGCAAAGTCCTGCCCGCGACCCTTCTGCCTTTGATCTCACAGGACGGACACCCCTACAGCGTCCCGGTGAACATTCACCGCTCGAACGTGCTGTGGTACAACCCCAAGGTCTTGGCCGCGGCTGGCGTCACTGCCAACCCCAAGACCGATTTCACAACTCTGGATGCCTTCTTCGCCGTTTGCGACCAGGTCAAGGCCGCCGGCAAGATCTGCCTGTCCCTCGGTGCCCCTTGGACTGCCATCCATCTGTTCGAGAACATCATGATCGGCACAATTGGAGCAGATAAGTGGAACGGCCTGTGGACCACTCCACCCACCACCGACTGGGCTGGTGCGGATGTTGCCGCGGGTATCGCCAACTTCGCCAAGGCCCTGTCCTACACCAACGCCGACGCCTCCACCCTGTC
>JAPLGV010000090.1 GCA_026389975.1 Chloroflexota bacterium | reverse complement strand
GGGACACTGTGCCATTCTTGACTCCTCGCTCGGCGCACGACACGGTTGGATACGTGTACGCGCCTACTACAGACGCACAAACGGGCGCTATACACCAGACGGCAGCCCATCGGCCCTTGCATACCCATCGACCAACAGATCGAACTCAGCCGCCCATCACACCCCGTGACCCCGAACCGACGCCGCCGCTTCAACTTCCGGGCGATTTGCTGATGGAAAACGGTCTGGGCGGATTCAGCCGCGACGGCAGGGAATACGTCATCCATCTCAGGCCGGGTCAGCACACGCCGCACCCGTGGGTCAACGTCATCGCCAACCCGCAGTTCGGCTTTCTGGTCTCCGAAGCGGGTTCCGGCTGCACCTGGGCAGAGAACAGCGGCGAGAACCGCCTGACCCCCTGGCGCAACGACGAAACCGGGCTGGTCTGGTCACCCACACCCATGCCCGCCGGGGCAGAAACAGCGCATGTGATTCGTCACGGGGCGGGCTATTCGGTCTTTGAGAGCCAGAGTCATGGCTTGAACCAGAACCTGCGCCTGTTCGCCGCGCCCGCTGCACCGGTCAAAATTGCGCACCTGCGCCTGCAAAATCTATGGGAGCGTCCGCGCCGTATCACTGTTACCTACTACGCCGAATGGGTGCTCGGCACGACGCGTGACACGCATCAGGCCCATATCATTCCGGAGTTCGACCCCGACAAACATGCTTTGCTCGCCACCAACCGCTTCAACAGCGAGTTCGGCGAGCACGTGGCTTTTCTGGCCGCCAATAAAAAGCCGCACGGCGTGACCACCGACCGGACAGAGTTTTTGGGGCGCATGGGCAGTCTGCGCACCCCGGCGGTGCTCGGGCGCATTGGATTGGCAAGCGCGGTGAATGCCGGGCTGGACCCGTGCCGCCATCCAACTGCACGTTGACTTGGCGGCCGGTGAGGCGGAGGAAGTCTTTTTCTTAATCGGCGAAGGGGCGAACCGTGTCGAAAGCCTGGCCCTGATTGGGCAGGTTCAGGCACAGGTTGATTCAATTTGGCAGGCGGTCCAGCAGCAGTGGGATGACATCCTGAACACCATCACGGTTGAAACGCCCGACCCCGGCATGGATTTGATGCTCAACCGCTGGCTGCTGTACCAGACGCTGACCTGCCGCCTGTGGGGGCGCACCGGGCTGTATCAATCCAGCGGGGCGTTTGGGTTCCGCGACCAACTCCAGGATGTGCTGGCGCTGCTGCATACCCGCCCGGGCATCGCGCGCGCTCATATTTTGGAAGCGGCGCGGCATCAATTCGAGGCGGGCGATGTGCTGCACTGGTGGAATCCGCCTGCGGGGCGGGGGGTGCGCACGCGCTTTTCGGATGATTTGCTGTGGCTGCCGTTTGTCACCGCCGAATACGTTGCCGCCAGCGGCGATCAATCCATCCTGACGGAGAAAATCCCATTCCTGAAAGCGGAACCTCTCAAGCCGGAGGAAGCCGACCGTTACAGTCAATACGAATCGACGACCGGGGTTTACACGTTATATGAACATTGCCGCCGCGCACTGGCAAAGGGGTCGACAGCCGGCATTCACGGTTTGCCGCGGATGGGCGCGGGCGACTGGAACGATGGCATGAACCGGGTCGGCATGGATGGGCGCGGCGAGAGCATCTGGCTGGGCTGGTTCCTGCACGCCACGCTCAAGCGTTTTGCGCCGCTGGTTGCGCTGATGACGGATGACCCCGCACCGTACCTTCAACAGGCTGAGCAGTTATCCCGGGCGCTCGAAGCCCACGCTTGGGATGGCGACTGGTACCTGCGCGCCTTCTATGATGACGGCTCGCGGCTGGGTTCGCGCGAAAATAGCGAGTGCCAGATTGATTCGGTTGCCCAATCGTGGGCGGTTTTATCGGGCGCGGCAGACCCGGCGCGGGCGACGCAAGCCATGGAATCCGTCAACCGGCTGCTGGTGAAACAGGCTGAACAGATGATTTTGCTGCTTACCCCGCCCTTCGACAAATCGGAGCGCGACCCCGGTTACATCAAAGGCTACCTGCCGGGCGTGCGCGAAAACGGCGGGCAGTACACGCATGCCGCCATCTGGACCGCCTGGGCCTTTGCCGCACTTGGGCAGGGCGAGCGGGCCGGAGATTTGTTCCGTCTGTTGAACCCCATCAGCCATGCCAATACGCCCGAGAAAGCGGCGCGCTACAAAGTGGAGCCTTACGTCATCGCCGCCGACATCTACAGCGTGCCCCCGCACACCGGCAGCGGCGGCTGGACCTGGTATACCGGCTCCTCCGGCTGGATGTACCGCTTGGGCCTCGAAGCCATCCTGGGCATCTCTGTAGTAGTCCCGGTTTCAGCACGGGGCAGGGTGGGCAAGGCTCTCAACATCAACCCGTGCATCCCCCGCCATTGGCCAGGATTTAAAGTAGATTACCGCTTTGGAACCACCCATTACAAGATCAGCGTGAAGAACCCGCACAATGTCAACCGGGGCATCCGGCAGGTTCTGCTGGATGGAAATTCGCTGCCCGGCAGCCTGATTCCGCTGGTGGAGGATGGTCAACCGCACGAGGTGTGGGTTGTGATGGGATGAATTGGTTGTCCCGCGCTGTAAAATGAAAGTGATTTCGGAAAAATCGATGCGCCAGGAATTCGGGCCAGACCCGTTTTCAAGAAGGAAAACATGATGAGCGAAGGACAAAAAACACCACGCGATGAGCAGGAACAGGAACGAATACAACGCCAACAGGAGCAAAAAAACCTGGAGCAGGAGCAGGCACTGGAACAAAAGCCGGGACAAGACCAGCGGCAACGGTTGGGCCAGCAGCAGGAACAGGAACGAAATCAGCGCCAGCAGGAGCAGCAGCAACTGGAGCAGCAACTGGAAGAGAAGCGAAAACAGCGCCAAAAGGAGCAGCAGGAACTGGAAGAGCAGCTGAAACGCAAGCAGCAAAAGGGGTAGCCGCGCCTCAACAGTTGGAGCAAAATAAATGCGGAGGTCACCAAATTTGGTGGCCTCCGCAAATTTTTGTTTATTGGGATAACCCCAAACCTTTTCTAGGCTTTATTTGACATCCACCAGCACCGCACTCACCACCACCCGATATTTGTAGGAATTGCTGGCTTCATCGTACCCGCGACAGGTGATCAGCGTCACCCAGGGCAGTTCCTCGTGTTTGATGACCGACGAGGTCGCTCCCGGCGCCACCTGCATCACTTGCCGGACCTCGTACACGTACTGCGCTCCCCAGGCGTGGACAATCACTTGATCCCCCCACCATAACCAATTGAGGTACACGAATGGGCCAGGGTTACCATAAGCATCGTAGACGTGCCCGGTCAGCACCGAGTGACCCGCCCAGGTCGGGAAGGCCGTGCCATTCAACCAGCCGGCCTGATTGCCCAGCCAGGAGACGTCCCACTCGCCATCCGCTTGTTGCGGGACGCCCACAATCGGCATCTGCACGCCCAGGCGCGGGATCTCCAGCCACAGGTCGCCCAGGTCAGCATAGGCCTTTTCGGCAGGTTGTGCGGAGAGAACCGTACCACGCTGTGGAGCAAAACCGGTTTCGGGCAAAACTGCTGGTATCGGCGTGTTCTCTGGCGTGTTCGTCGGTGTGTTCGTCGGCTGGTGTGTTTGTTGGTGTGTTCGTTTGCGTCAACGTTGGGCCGCCCGGTGTTATGGTCGGCGTGACCGGCGTGGCAGTCGGCGTGACCGGCGTGGCAGTCGGCGTGACCGGCGTGGCAGTCGGTGCCACGGCGCAGACCGGGACGGTTATGGTGTTGGCATCCAACGTCACTGCACCAGTTTGCGCCAGGGCTCGACCGTTCAAGCTTGCGCCGGTCTGCAGGCTGATGGACGTTAGCGCGAGAATATTTCCTATCAACGAAGTGTTTGTACCGAGAGTCGCCGAGCTGGCTACCCGCCACCACACGTTGCATGGGTCGCCACCCACAACATTGGCGGTGCCTGAAGTAATGAGAGTGGCCGCTGACTTGAAAATCCAGACGCCTGACCCACTAAGAGTGAGCGTTCCCGACAACTCAAAGGCATCCGCACAGTAGACGCCTGGCACAAGGTTTTCTCCAACCAGATCCTTAACGCCGGGGTAGGTGGTAGTGCAACCCTGGTCGAGAGAGGTGAATGCAGCGGTGTTACCAATCTGAGCGAGAGCCGCGTTCGCATCAGCGGCATGGATCGTGCCTGGACTAATGGTACCCGGAGGAAAGCCAGTGACTGCTGAGCCTGGACTGACACCCAGATCTCCCGGCATGGTAGTTGGACCGGTATTGGTCACTGTCTCGCCAGCCAGAATGGAGTAACTCTCCGCCGCACCCAGTGTGGGCGACGCGGCCGCGAGCGGGCGGGCAGACACATCGAATGATGGACCTGCCAATGAAAGGGCCATCACCAGGATGATTGAAATCGTTAGAACCTTTAGTTTCTTCATTTTATTCGGCCTCCTGCCAAAAATATCGAACCAAGGGATGGAAAAGCACCTTTCTTGCTGACAGACCAAAATACCTATGCGGTACATAAATTAATCTTACAACAAAGGCTCGCCGGCCACATCCATCGGTCGGGGGAGGTTTGTCTCCGCCACTTGGGGGAGGAGACAGAAATGCGGATGACGAGTAACACTACGTCGCCTGCGCTATCACGGGAATAGCAATGCTCTGATGGTGGTGCAAAACGCTGATGTTGATGCCAGTGACCAGCAGCTGAAATATGTGTAGATGATTAGCGCAACGATGAGGATCACCAGGAACCAGACGATATTGCGGAATAACTTGAAGATTACCAGCAGGATGACGGCACCTCCCAGCGACACCAACAGGGCAGGGATGCTAAAGTTGCTCTCGTTGATCGTGCTGACGTTGAACAGAGGGCTCAGTAAGTAGCCTCCCACGAACGCGCCCACAATGCCTACAATAATATCGGCTATCAGGCCCTGCCGACTATTCGTCCGCATGATGAGGCTTGCTACCCAACCGATCAAAGCCCCTGCGATGATCCAAATAATGAAGTTAATCATTTTCTTCTCCTGGGTGAATAGTAGGAACACGCGAGTCTGCCATGTATACAAGGTTTGCACAGATTATGAATTCATAATACAACAAACACTCCTCAGCCACATCCATCGGCCGAGGAGTATTGGTCTCCGCCACTTGGGGGAGATTCGGAGGGTCAGGGAACGATGCGGTTACGCAGCGCAAGGGTTACAGCTTCCGTGCGGCTGGTAACTTGGCTTTTACCCTTGCTCTTTTTGGACTCGGCGTGTTTTTTGGCCTCCTTCCTTGCCATAAACTGGCTAACGAGGTATGGCCGGTTCTGTTGCGAAGGATGTAGATTGGGAACCATAATTTAACAACCCCCCATTTGCAGGAATGGCGGGAAACATTTGGATATTTGGCCCCAGGCCGAGGGGAGAGGAAAGAAAGCGGCGGACGCATGGTCCGCCGCTGTGAGCAACGTGCGGCGTATCCAGCGCTACCTGCAGACTAAATCGAAGGCCGAAACAGCACAGCAAGTGGCTCCTGGCGCAGAAAAATGCACCCAGGAACAGGCCGGGGGTTCTTTTTGGGCTTTTGCAAGGTCCACCCTGGCTGCTTTATCCGGCCTTGCCAGGCCGAACCTATTAGGCATGGGTTGTTAAAGTACGAGTTATTGCAGGAGAGTCATCTATTACTACTGGCTTTTTCCTAAACTTTGACATGGTTTCTCCTTTGCAGCGAACATTTGGCATAACCTTCTTTTAGCAGTTCCTCC
>JAPLGV010000350.1 GCA_026389975.1 Chloroflexota bacterium | reverse complement strand
CGTCCACATTGCGCGTCACCCGGCGGACCAAGACCGAGTACAGCGCCCAGGTCAGCGCTGCGGCGACCAGGCTCAGGTTGCCCCAGAACATCTGCGAGGAGAGCTGGGCGGTGCGCGGGTCGATGACTGCCAGCACGCCCAGGCTGGCGACAACCAGCGCCAGCAGGCGGCGGGGGGTGATCTTCTCTTTGAGAATGATGGCGGCGAAGAGTAGGACGAAGGCCGGGGTGGCCGAGGTGACCAGCGAGCCGTTGGCCGCCGTGGAGAGGTTCGTGCCGACGAACTGGAAGCCGAGCGAGACTCCATAGCCGATTAGCCCGACTGCGAATATGCCCCAGAACTGTTTGGCTGTCACCTTCCAATTTTTCCGTACCAGAACGATGACTGCCAGGGTCAGTATGCCCAGCACCAGCCTCAAGACGATCAGCGAGAAAGGCGGGATGATGGCCATAACGGCCTTGCTGACCACGTACATGACGCCCCAGATGGCGGTGGCGGTCAGGCCGGCGAGGATGCCGAGCAGCGAATCTCGTTTCATTGGCGGGGGTCCTTGGGCGCAGATTTTGATGATTATAACAGCAGAGGCGAGTCCGAGACTCGCCCTTACTCTTCGTATTCCTTTTTCGATTGCCGTATGCGTTTGACCGCTCCCCGGCGCTTCTTGGAATCCACTCGCCTCATCTGGGATGCCATGGTTGGACGGGTGGGCCGTCGTCTTTTCGGCTTGAACAGCGCTTTCTGGATTAATGCCGTCAGGCGTTGTTCGGCGTCGGAGCGGTTCTGTTCCTGCGCCCGGTAGCGTTTCGCTTCGATGACCAGCACCCCGTCTTGTGTCATCTTGTTCCCAGCCAGTTTGACCAGCCGCGCTTTGACCTCCTCCGTCAGCGATGGGGAGTTGCGCACATCGAAGCGCAATTGTACCGCCGTGGCTACTTTGTTGACGTTCTGTCCGCCGGGGCCAGAGGCCCGCACGAAAGTGCAGGTCAGTTCGTCGCCGGGGATGGAGAGGGTGGGAGTGATTTGGAGCATAAAGATTGAAGTAGTGGCGACCAACTGGTCGCCACTACGGTTAGAACATCATCGCATTGATCTTCTCAATCGTCTCACGCGCGGGCCGTAGGTCCGGATCGGCAAGGCGGTTGAGAGGGGTATCCACCAGGTTGAAGGTTTCGGTCAAGGTGGGTTTGGACTCGTCAATATAGAGCAGTCCGGTCACCAACCAGTTGTTCAGTTGGGTGCTTTCCAGCATCTGAAAGGCATTCGCCCGACTGGTGGGATCATAGTCTTTTTCGAGTTTCTTCAGGAGCACGGTCGAACCGTCGTGCATGCTGACTTCGCGCACGGTGCCTTCGGCGAATTCGCCTTGCAGTTCGATTTCGTCCAATGCCGGGATGAAGGAAATCTCATGCAGGGGCGCTTCGTGGTCCTTCCCCCAGGTGTAAGAGTGGGTGGCGTCCTCCTGGTTGTTGAAGGTCACGCACGGGCTGATAATGTCAAGCACTGCCACGCCGTGATGGCTAAGGGCGGCTTTGAGCAGTTCCTTCACCTGTTTGGCGTCACCCGCGAAGGAACGTGCCACAAAAGTGGCATTGGATGCCAGGGCTTCCATACAGATGTCCACGGGCATATATTGATTGGTGCCCTGGTGCTTCAGGTTCAGACCCACCTCAGCCGTGGCCGAGAACTGACCTTTTGTCAGGCCATAGACGCCGTTGTTCTCGACTATGTACACAATCGGTGCGTTGCGGCGTACCATGTGTTTGAAACCGCCCATCCCGATGGAGGCGGTATCGCCGTCGCCAGAAATGCCGATGGCGCGCAGGGTTGTATCGGCGAACAGCGCGCCGGTGGCAAGCGAGGACATGCGTCCGTGCAAGCCGTTGAAGCCGAAGGAGCGGTTCAGGAAATAAGCCGGGCTTTTAGACGAGCAACCAATGCCGCTGAACTTCATGATTTCTTCCGGGACGATATTCAGGTCGTAGCAGACGGTGATGATCTGGTTGGCAATGGAATTGTGTCCACAGCCCTGGCAGAGCGTGCTGGGCAGGCCGCGGTAATCGTTTTTGGAAAGGCCAGCCTTGTTGGTTTGAACGGGAGCGGGTGTGGTCATTATTTCTCCTCCTGTGCCAGGATGGTCTCTTTGACCCATTTGGCGGTCAATGGCAGGCCGTCACTGTGACAGGCCGAACGGAACTTGTGAGCCTGGTCGGGCAGCACGGTGCTCAAGATCTGGCGCAATTGTCCGTCGCGATTGGCTTCGACGATGTAGATACGTTCATATTTCTTGATGAAATCCTGGGCTTCTGCCGTGAAGGGCAGGGCGCGCAGACGCAGGAAGGCGGTTTTCGGACCTCCGGCCTGCTTCAGCAAAGCCAGGGCTTCTTCCACCGCCGGTTCGGTCGAGCCGTAGGCGATGATTCCAACTGTTGCGCCTTTGGCCACCTTGATAACGGGTTTCGGGACGAGGGTCCGGGCGGTATCGTATTTCTTCTTGAGCCGAGTCATGTTGCTTTCCCAGGTGTCAGCATCTTCAGTGTAACGGGCATTCTCGTCGTGGCCGGTGCCGCGCCCGAACCAGGCCGCGGAGGGATGCTTGTTGCCGGGCACGGTACGGAAGGGGATCCCGTCGCCATCTGAATCCTTGTAGCGGCCCCAGACGCCGTTGAGTTTTTTGAGATCGGCTTCCCAGAGAACCTTGCCGCGCTCAAGCGGGGTGTCGGGATATTCGAAGGGCTTCGTCATCCACTGGTTCATTCCCAAGTCGAGGTCACTTAGCACAAACACGGGCGCCTGTAGATGTTCGGCCAGATCGAGGGCTTTCCAGCCGAACTCGAAGCATTCCTGCACTGAGCCGGGCAGCAGGATAATATTTTGTTTGTCGCCATGACTCAGGAAATAGGCCTCGGTCAAATCGCCCTGGGCGGTACGGGTTGGAAGGCCGGTGCTGGGCCCAATGCGTTGCACATCCCAGATCACAACCGGCACTTCGGCATAGTAGGCCAGCCCGGCATACTCCGCCATCAGGCTGATACCGGGACCAGAGGTCGAAGTCATCGAGCGCAGCCCGCCCCAGCCCGCCCCGATTGCCATGCCAACCGCGGCCAATTCATCCTCAGCCTGCAGGACGGCATAGGTCTGCTTGCCATCCGTGGTCTTGCGTAGTTGCGGGAGAAAAACATTGAGCGATTCGGCCAGCGTGGAGGCCGGGGTGATGGGATACCAGGCGGCGAACTGCAAGCCGCCGTAGATGGCGCCCAACGCCGCGGCAGTATTACCGTCGGCCATGACAAAGCCGGAGGTGGAATCCATCTGTGCGACGGAATATGGATCGGACTTTTTCAGGTTTTGGGCAGCCCAGTCTGCGGCAGCTTTGATCGTACTGAAATTGGAGTCTATGGCTTGTGCTTTACCTTTGAAATGGAAACTCAATGCCTGCTTGATGGTTTCCATGTCAATGCCAAGCATATACCCAAGGATGCCAACATAGACCATGTTGGCAATGTAATCTCGCAAAGCTGGGGAAACGTTCGCTGCGCGCGCCATTTGTTTTACCGGCATTGGATAGACGGAAATATCGCTGCGGGCGATGGGCAGTTTAATATCGTCGGCGTAGAAAAAAGCTCCACCAGGCTGGACAGAGGCCAGATCCCGGGCGAACGAGACCGGGTTCAGGGTGACGACCACCTCCTGTTCGTCACGCCGGGCAATGAATCCGTCTTTGCTGACGCGGATGGTGTACCAGGTGGGTAAGCCCTGGATGTTGGATGGGAATAGATTCTTGCCGGAGACCGGTATGCCCATTTTGAACAATGCCCGCAATAACGTAACGTTAGCGGTCTGCGAACCGGACCCGTTGACGGTGGCGATGGTAACGGAAAAATCGTTGACTACTTTTTCAGACATGAAAACTCCTGCGTGTTTAGATGCAAAATTTGACAAAAAGAGGCCAATTGATAATAAATCAAACTGGCAAGAGGGTCAAGGGAAAAAACGAAGAGCGAAGCTGAAAGGTTTCGCTCTTGAATTAGTTAGGAAACACGAGTTTCCCTGAATATTACCCTTTCAATGCTCCTGCCATCAACCCGCGCAAGAAATAGCGTCCCAGGAAAAGATAAAGCAGTAATGTTGGAAGGGCAGCCAGCAAAGTAGCGGCCATCAAGACGTTCCATTGCACGAGCTGACTACCCGCCAGGTTGTTGAGCGCCACTGTCACGGGCCAGTGTGACTGATTGGTCAATATCACCGCAAACAGGAATTCATTCCAGTTGGCGCCGAGAGCGGAAACATAATATACCGATACAAACCCATCAGACCGGCGCCGTCAATTTTGCCAGCATCTAGAATTTCAGTTTCGATTCCTGCATAGTAGTTACGGAATATTAAGGTGGTAATCGGAATACCGTAAATAATGTGTACTAAAACCAGGCCGGGAATATCTCCGTACAGCTTGATGGCTTGCATGAACTTCACGAGCGGGATCAGAATACTCTGGTATGGGATGAACATCCCAAACAGGATTAATGTGAATACAAGATTCGAGCCGCGAAACTTCCATTTCGCAAGAAGATAGCCATTCAACGATCCGAGCAGGGAAGAAAGAATTGCCTCCGGGATAACCATCATCAGGCTATTGTTTATATTGGGGGCAAGCTGCTTATAACCTGCAATGAAATTTGCGATGTGAAGACCATTTGTCGGTAAAGACCACATCGTCTTAAGATCGACCTGGTCGAAAGATTTGAAACTCGTGAGCAGCATTAAATATATGGGGAGAAGATAGAAACCTGCCAGGACGATCAAGATGATATAAAAAAGAGCATGGGTCAGAACACGGCGAGTCATAGTTGAGTCTCCGTGCGCATATTATGAACCAGATAGGGTACAACCAGAATCGCTACGCTTACAAGCATCAGGACGCCGATAGCTGCTCCTTGAGCGTAGTTGGTACCGTCGAAAGTCGTAGTCCACATATAAATACCCGGAACATCCAGACGAATATCTTTATTGCCGAGGGCTACAATCAGGTCAAATATCTTAAGCGACATATGTGCCAAAATGATTACCGCACTGAGCGTTACTGGCTGAAGCAGAGGAAAAATAATATAACGATAAATCTGGAATTCACTCGCTCCATCGACGCGCGCGGCTTCGCGCAGATCATCTGAAATGCTGCGCATACCGCCTATGTAGAGCGCCATTGTGAACCCCGATAGTTGCCAGACTGCTGGGATCACAGTAAATGCCATCCCCCACGGTTGTGGCGTGGAGTGCCATAGGCTGATGAGCGATTTTAGTCCAAGTGTCTGGAAAATAAGATTGATCCCAGTGATGCGATTTCCTGTAGCCGGATTCATTAACCATCCCCAGACTACACCTGAGGCGATGAATGATATGGACATCGGGAACAAGAAAATACCTCGAAAGAGCGCTTCGCCTTTGAGTTTTTGATCGAGTAAAATAGCCAAACCCAACCCAAGAATGAGGCAGCCCAAGATGAAACCGACAGTAAACACTGCAGTATTGCGAACATCGATCACAAAGCGGGGATTATTATGAAACAGGATATAGTATTGTTTCAATCCGACCCAGGTGAAGTCCGGGTTCAGACCCTTCCACTTGCTCAATGAGACCCGAATGGACCAACCAATGAAGCCATATACAAAAATAGCTACCGCTACCA
The DNA here is from genome assembly GCA_026389975.1 of Chloroflexota bacterium. Lineage (GTDB taxonomy): Bacteria > Chloroflexota > Anaerolineae > Anaerolineales > Villigracilaceae > UBA877. Next base: position 1,126 of record JAPLGV010000350.1, on the reverse strand, counting down.
TCGACGGGAGCAACAAGGCGATGGAGAGCACGGTCTCACTTTCAAACATCGATATAACTAGTACGAAGCCTATGTAAAATATCAATCCACCCGCTAAAAGGCCTAGTGAAGTGAGATTATTCTCTGCAATAATCAGGTGTATTTTTCCAAGGGTAAAAATGCAGACCGCGCCTAGGAGGATCAGAGCAAGCGCTAGAATAAGTCTCGGCACTCGAAGCGTGAACTTACGAAACATCCGCCACCTCTCTTCCGGTTGTAGCATTCCTAATTTTTTTAAACCTGTTTAAATAATAGTAGCCAATTTAGGGCCTATCAACCTTCAGGTTATAGAGGAATTCGCTGCCCTGGAACCGCATTCTTCGGAATGGGCGGCTCATAGAGCCGCCCATTATTCATCTTACTTTTTAGCGTTTTTTGATTAACTACGGGCAGGTGCCGTCTGCCTTGCAGGCGGCAACCAGTGCGGCCTGAAAGTCGGCGGTCTTGCTCGTGTCGGCCTGGAACAGACCGATGGCGGTCCCGATCGAGGTCGCCCAGGCAGGAGCGGCAACCACACCGTGCATCAGGCTGCCGACCACAACATTGCTGGTCCAGTCTTTGGCAGCATCCTGCGAGTATTCGCTGAATAGCGCTTGATTGCAGTCCGTGCGGGCGCAGATGGAGCCCTTGAGCGGATTGAAGGCTGCCTGACCGGCCCTGGAAGCGGCGACGGTCAACCAGGCGATGGTAGCATCCGGATGCTTGGCGGCGATGGGCAGCACGAAGCTGTCAGACAGGAAGTTGAAGATGCCATAGGTGCCTGGGGAGACGGCCCAATCAAAGTCAGTGTGGGGTATCAGGGCGAGACCATTGGGGGCCGGGTTGGCGAAATAGCCATAAGCCCAGTCGCCCATGATGTTAAAGGCGGCGTCGCCATCGACCACCATCTTGGAAGCCGTCTGCCAGTCGGACAGGGTGGAGGCGTCGGCGTTGGTGTAGGACAGGGCCTTGGCAAAATTAGCGATTGCATAGGGATTACAGAGAAAGAGCTAAAAGAAGTAAGAGATCATAACGACGATCTGATAACTAATTTCAGATGTTGGGATTATCTTGCAAAGATAAAACTGGGCAAGATGTTCCAAAGTTA
>JAPLGV010000468.1 GCA_026389975.1 Chloroflexota bacterium | reverse complement strand
GTGAATGTAACGTTATGGGTTCTTGCGATTATTTTCTTCGTCTGGGCTTTCAGGCTGCCGCTCGAAAACCAGCCGCCGTTCTGGCCGCGGGTTAAGGACTTTTTCAGCCGCAATAGCTGGCAGTTCAAAGTCACTCGCTGGACCCTGCTCGTGCTGGCGGTGGTAGCCATTGTTGTCTTCTTCCGCGTTTACAACATTGGGGTAGTCCCGTCCGAACCATTCAGTGACCACGCCGAGAAAATCCAAGATGTGTACGATGTATCCCAGGGCCAGACGCACATCTTCTTTCCGCGCAATACCGGCCGCGAAGCCATCCAGATATATCTCACTCTGGTTGTCTCATGGATCTTCGGCACAGGGCTGTCGTTCCTGAGCCTGAAAATTGGGACAGTCTTCTGCGGGCTGATGACGCTGCCTTACATATACCTGCTTGGCAAGGAGTTCGGCGGCAAGCGTCTCGCCCTGCTGGCGGTGTTCTTTGCCGGGATTGCCTACTGGCCGAATGTCATCAGCCGGGCGGGGCTGCGCTTCCCGCTCATTTCGCTGTTTGTGGCTCCCACGCTTTATTATCTCCTGCGCGGCCTGCGGACACGCAGCCGCAACGACTTTATCGTCTCCGGCCTATTCCTCGGCCTGGGGTTGCACGGTTACAGTCCTTTTCGCATCATGCCGTTCGTGGTGGTGATTGCCGTTGGGTTGTACCTGCTGCACGCCCAGTCCAAAGGCAACCGCAAGCAGGCCATTATCTGGCTGTCTATTCTGGCTATAACGTCGCTGATCGTTTTTCTGCCACTGGCGCGCTACTGGTTGGACAACCCGCAGGCATTCAGTTACCGGGCCTTTTCGCGCCTTGGCTCCATTGAGTCGCCTCTACCTGTCCCGGTCTGGCAGCTCTTCTTCTCGAATACCTGGAATGCCCTGCGCATGTTCAACTGGGACAACGGGGAAATCTGGGTCCACTCGGTGCCGCATCGTCCGGCGCTGGATGTGGTCTCCGGGGCGCTGTTCCTGATCGGTGTGGTGCTGGTGCTGATCCGCTACATCCGCCAGCGCCACTGGCAGGACTTGTTCCTGCTGCTGGCCGTTCCCCTGCTGCAACTTCCATCGATCCTTTCCCTGGCTTTTCCGGCGGAGAACCCGGCTCTGAATCGGGCAGCCGGGGCGATGGTGCCCACGTTCCTCATCGTGGCAATCGCGCTGGATGGGCTGCTGGCAGGCATCGGTCGCCGCCTCGAGCCTGCCGCATCGTCCCCGCGCAGTACCCGCAGGGTGAAGGGGGCAGGGTCCAGGATGAGCCACCGGCCCGGAATCGCCCTGACCTGGGTGCTGGTTCTTGTCCTGGCGGGCTGGTCATCCTACCAGAATTTTGACCTGGTCTTCAATCAATTTGCCAGGCAGTATTCCGCTGGGACCTGGAATTCGTCTGAGATGGGCGTGGTCATAAAGTATTTCGGGCTGACCTATGGCTCGACCGACAATGCCTGGATTGTGCCGTATCCCTACTGGGTGGACACACGCCTGCCGGGAGTGTGGGCGGGCATCCCGAACCGTGACTTTGCCGTCTGGCCGGAAAACTTCAATGCCACGCTGGACGTGCAGGGGCCGAAACTGATTATTGTCAATGTGGAAGATACAGGTGCGATGGACCAATTACAGGCGTTGTACCCGCATGGCGTTTGGAGTCGTTTTGTTTCCGAGACCAAACTGGAAGGCAAAGACTTCATGGTTTTCTTTGTCCCGCCGGAGCAATGATTGAGGTTTTATGATTGAGGCTGCCGTTCCCAATCCCAAAAAGAAATTCACCTGGTTGTATGATGTACTGTTGATTGTCGTCCTGCTGGCGGGGGCGTATTTCCGCCTGACCGGCAGTGACTGGGGCCAGCTTAACATCCAGCACCCGGATGAAAACTTCATGACATCGGTCACGCTTGGCATCCAGCCGGTGCATAGTCTGGCTGATTACTTTAATACCGCCCTATCAACACTCAATCCATCTGTTGTCGGCTACCCGGCTTATGTATATGGCACACTGCCGCTTTTTATCGTCCACTACCTGGCCGAGTCGTTTGGAAAACTGAACGCCGTGACGTTATTCGGACGACAGCTTTCGGCAGTGGCGGATTTGGGCACAATTGCACTTTTATATTTCATCGTGAAGCGGTTTTATAAGGCGCGCGTGGCGTTGCTGGCGGCGGCATTCTCGGCGTTGGCTGTCATGCAGATTCAGCAGTCACACTTCTATACCACTGATAACTTCTATACTTTCTTTATGTTCCTGACCTTGTACGTCGCGACGGTGATCGCCACTGGAGAATGGACAGGAGCGGGTGACGAGTCAGAGAAAAATACGAAGGAAGCCTCATTCAGTTCTCACGTGGTAGTCCCGGTTCCAGCACGGGACGTCCGGTATTCCTTATTACGCCTTTTGAATGACCCGCTTACTTATTTGACTATTGCTTTTGGGGTTGCCCTGGGCATGGCGGCAGCCTCCAAGCTTAATGCGGCTGCCATGGCGGTGGTACTTCCGATAGCATTGGTGGTCCGTTATTCCAAGTCGCACCACGAAGTAGTCCCGGTTTCGGCACGGGACGAGGTAGTCCCGGTTCACGGACGGGAGCGAAAATTTATCCAGACATCTGATCCAGATAGTGAGCGGATGGAGCGGACACCGGTTGAAGATTTCATCGCCAAAGCCATTATCTTCCTGGTTATCGGTGCGGTAGTCTCCCTGCTGGCTTTCCGCGTTTTTCAACCTTATGCCTTCAGCGGCCCGGGATTCTTCGACCTCAGGCTCAATCCTGAATGGGTCCAAAAAATCCGTGAGCAACTTCTCCAGGCCAGCCCTAACGCTGACATGCCGTGGTCGCTGCAATGGGCGCGGCGCAACCACCTTTACTCCTTTCAAAACCTGACCGTTTGGGGCCTTGGCCTGCCGCTCGGTATCCTGGCCTGGGTCGGGTTCCTGTGGATGGGCTGGCGCATGTTGAAAGGCGAGTGGCGGCAGCACATCCTCCTCTGGAGCTGGACGGCGATTTATTTTCTCTGGCAGTCGTTGCAATATAATCCCAACATGCGCTACCAACTGCCCATCTATCCGCTGCTGGCAATGATGGCGGCCTGGGTGGTTAACGATTGGGCACAGCCCCGCCTGTCGGAACTGAAGCGCCTCAACTGGCGGGGTAGTCCCGGTTCCTGCGAAGTAGTCCCGGTTCCCGCACGGGGCGGGGTAGTCCCGGTTCTCGCACGGGAGACGGGGCGGACCGTCCTGGCCGCGACGGTCGGCGTTTTGGTCCTTGCCGCAACCGCTGCCTATGCCTATGCTTTCAGCCGCATCTACGTCCGCCCGGAGACGCGCATCGCCGCTTCGAACTGGATTTACCAGAACGTTCCCGGCCCGATCAATCTGCAAGTCCAAAAAGCCGATGGGACAACCTACCAGCAGCCGTTGCCTTTTCCAGCTGGTACTTTGATCCAGGCGGGTATACCTTATCAAATTCTGTTCACAGCACAGGCAAACGGGTCATTGAATCAGATTCTATTGCCACATGTTACCAACCATGCATTGCGAGTGACCATCCTGCAAAATTCGGATGGCTCACAAGTGGGATCTGGTACCCTGCTGGTTACTCCTAACGGATCAACAGATTCGTCCTCTCAAGTGTTACTTTTCAGCCAGCAACTCTCTACGCTCAACAGACTTATTCAGTTCGCATAGAAGTGCTCGATCCTACACTCCAATTAGATCTTTGCGGCTCGCTTCAATTGTCAGTCCTGACTTCCACTGCCCCGCTTGAACAGGTGATTGATCCTTCGCCCCAATGTATTGTGAGCGCCGCTCAACCGTTCCAGGCCCAGTTTACCTCCCAAGCGGGAGGGACGCTATCACAAATGACCTTCAGCCATGTGGCGGATGTCGGCATTTCTGCTGTGCAGACCTTGCGCGCCATCCTCTCCACTGCATCCGACCCGCAGCCGCAACAGGTGCTGACCAACCTGGCCGTGACGGCGGATTTTACTCCCACCCGCGATCCGCGCGGCGATCCTGCCACGCTGACGCTTGATAGACCTGTCAGCCTCCAGCGCGGTGTTACCTATTACCTGCAAATCCAAATGACTGGCGGGGTGCTAACCCTGATCGGTTCCGCCGTTGCCAACGAAACGGACTACGATTACACCCTGCCTTTCCGCACTGCGTCCTATGATGCTTTTGGCGGCATATACCGCGGCGACCTGAACTTGCAGGTCTACTGGGACGATAACGCCAATAAACTGGCCCGCATCCAGAGTGTGCTGGACCAGACCGATTACATCTTCATCCCCACCAACCACCAGTATACCCAGATTACCCGTCTTCCAGAACGCTATCCGTTGACGACCGAGTATTACCGCCAACTGATCGGTTGCCCGGCGGATAAGGATATCATCTGGTGCTATCGTGTAGCCGAGCCGGGCATGTTCCACGGTAATCTTGGCTTTGAGCTGGTTGCCACTTTCGAATCCTACCTGAAAATCGGTCCTCTGGTTATCAACGACCAGACCGCCGAAGAAGCCTTTACCTTTTACGACCATCCGAAAGTATTGATCTTCGAGAAGAACGCCGATTTCGACCCGGCAAAAGTCCAGTCTGTACTCGGAAAAGTAGACTACAGCCGAGCCATCCACCTGACGCCCGGCCAGGCCGATACCTACAAGAGCCTGATGCTCCCCGCGGACCAGTTGACGATCCAGCAGGCGGGCGGGACGTGGTCGGACCTGTATAATCGCGATACCCTCTATAACCGTTATCCGGTCCTTGGCCTGGCGCTCTGGTACCTGGTCATCTTTGCCCTCGGGCTTTTTGTCTACCCGTTGGTGCGGGCGGCCTTCCCGGGTCTCGCCGACCACGGCTACCCGCTGGCGCGCATCGTCGGCCTGCTGCTCTGGGCGTGGTTGGCCTGGATGGCCGGCTCGGTAGGACTCTCGTACAGCAAGCTGACCATCGGGATTGCTCTCGGGTTGATCATGCTGATGGGGGTGTGGCAGGCTTGGCGTCAACGCGCTGAACTGGTACAGGAGTTCCGCGAGCGCTGGAAATACTTCCTGATGGTCGAAGTTGTCTTCCTGGTCTTCTTCCTGGTTGATTTGTTCATCCGTCTCGGCAACCCGGACCTCTGGCATCCGTCCAAGGGTGGCGAACGCCCGATGGACTTCGCCTACTTCAACGCCATCCTGAAGAGCACCAGCTTCCCGCCTTACGATCCATGGTTCGCAGGCGGCTACATCAACTACTATTATTACGGCTACGTGATTGTCGGCACGCCGGTCAAACTGCTCGGTATCGTGCCGTCCATTGCTTACAATTTCATCCTGCCGACGCTGTTTGCCTGCCTGGCAGTGGGGGCTTTCTCAGTCGGCTGGAATATCCTGCACGGGATTCGGAGTGCAAAAACCGAAGGCAGCGACGAGTCCCGAAACAGCCTTTTTGACTCTCGTTTTATTGCCGGTATCTCGGCCTCCTCTGCGATGGTCTTGCTTGGCAACCTGGGCATCGTCCGGATGTTGAACCAGGGGTTCCAACAGGCGGCTGCACCGGGGGGAGTGGTCGCTGGTTCGAACCTGCTCGAACGCATCTGGTGGACCATCAAAGGCTTCTTCCTCACCCTGGGTGGTGTTCACCTTCCTTTTGGACCGGGCAACTGGTACTGGGACCCCAGCCGAATCCTACCGTCCCAATCCGGTGACCCGATCACGGAGTTCCCGCTCTTTACCTTCCTGTACTCTGACTTGCATGCCCACATGATGGCTCTTCCATTGACCATGGTGGTCATCGCCTGGGCGCTGTCTGTGCTGATGGCAAAAGCCAAATGGAAGAGTGCTCTTGACGCTGGCGCGGGTTTCTTTATTGGTGCGCTGGTCATTGGGGCACTCAAGCCCACCAACACCTGGGACTTTTACACTTACCTCATCCTGGGCACGGTGGTGGTGATTTACGCCGTCTGGCGTTACGCGGACCTTGCCCGCCTCCCGGTCGCTGCACCGGATTGGGTCAAACGCCTGGCGCTGGTCATCGGGGCGGCCGGTGTGCTGGTCGTTTTCTCACTCCTACTCTACCAACCCTTTTCGCACTGGTACAGCCAGGCCTACAATGCCGTCGAAATCTGGAAGGGCGGACGCTCGAACATCTCTTCTTACCTCCTCCACTGGGGTGTATTCCTGTTCTTCATCGTTTCCTGGATGACCTGGGAGACGCGCCAGTGGCTGGCCGAGACGCCCGTCTCCGCGCTGCGCAAACTGCGTCCCTACCGGGACCTGATTATTGCCGCGTTGGTGATCATTCTTATGGTATTGTTGGTCCAGCAAGCCTGGGTGATGAGTTCCTCCCAGAATGTTCCCTGGAAAGGCATCACCATCCTCTGGCTGGCGCTGCCGACAGCGGTCTGGGCGGCAATCCTGCTTTTCCGCCCCGGTATCTCGGACGGGAAGCGCCTGGTCCTCTTCATGGTTGGCACCAGCCTGCTGCTGACGATGGTGGTCGAGTTCGTCGTCATGAAGGGAGACATTGGGCGAATGAACACGGTTTGCAAGTTCTACCTGCAAGCAGGGGTGATGCTCGGCATTTCTGCTGCCGCTGCACTCGGCTGGTTGC
>JAPLGV010000270.1 GCA_026389975.1 Chloroflexota bacterium | reverse complement strand
CCCAGGCACCTTTTAATCTGCAATTCAACACGGATAATTACCCCCTCGGCCAACACGAACTATATGCTGTCGGCTATTCCTCGAGCGGACAGCAATATAGTTCCAATGTAATTTATAGCAATTTCGTCCCCGCTTCGGAAGGCACCAAAGCTGCCCCTGCAAATTGCTGTCCCTCTGCTGGTGATTGTCTTTGGAGCTATCCTGCTCTCTTTCATTGTTCCGTTAGTGATGGGGCGTAGCAAGATTCAGGACTTGCCACTTGGCGCGGAGCGCAAATACGGTCTTGGCGGCGGGATTTGCCCGAAATGCCGCCGCCCTTTTGCCCTTCCCCTGTTCAGTATGAATCTGGGACTTTCCAAACTTGCCCGCTGCCCCTACTGCGGAAAGTGGAGTGCGGTGCGCATCCAGCCGCTGGCGAAATTACGGGAAGCTGAGCAAGCCGAACTGGAATGGGGCAGGGCGGAGGTACCGAAAATTTCTGAGGAAGAAAAACTCCGCAAGGAACTGGACGATTCCAAATATCAGGGTCTCTAAAACAAAGTTGAGCAATTACAGACGCAAATACCGAAAATATCGGTTTTTTGGTATATTGCGCATAGCCATTATTCCCTCACATCATTCAAATCTTCAACTTAATAAACAACATACATAAAAATTTCTGAGCGACCAACTGGCCGCCCAGTTTCTTTACTTGTGTAGATTCTGTGCAGCGACGAAGGATAAGCCGTGCTCCGTCAGCGCCCAAGCGGACTTGTTGCAAGCGTCCACTTTGTCCATAAAGTTCAGTTGCATATTGTCCCAGTCTCCGGCCTCGATGACTTCCTTCTTTTCTCGAAAGTAATCCAAGATGTCGGAGGGGTGGAGGCGAGCCGAGTCGATCTCTGGGTCGCCACCCTCGTGCTTGGCAGAGATGTTGGCTACGTGGTCGGCAATTTCCACCAGTTCGGCGCGGCGGTTGTAGGGCTGGCGGACGATGGATTTCTGGGTCTCGGTGATGTGATGTTCGAAGCGTACCACGTCCTCGAAGCCGAGCGCCTTGCGGAACTGGGCGGTGAGTTCCATTGTTTCGTTGTTGATGGAATTCGACCAGTTGAAGCCGATCAGAGGACTGGAGCCATCGTCGCGGCTGAACAGTTTGGCAGCCAGCATGATCCACAGGGCATGGTAAGGGTTGTCTGAGCCAAAGAAGACCGAGATCTTGAACTGGATATCCACGCCCAGGCGGTAGAGCAGGAAACCGAGCAGGATCGTCCCGGCATTAAAGTTCAGCACTTGCTGCACACCATAGTTGGTGTAGTAATACAGAAATTCGTCCAGCCACTTGATGGCGTATTCGTTGGGCTGGCCGATACCGCCGAAGTAGCCAGTAATGGTGGCAGGGCCATTCAGGTGGATGTTGGAGCCATCGGCGCCCTTCGTGTCGAGCGTCTCGACGAACGAGGCACCGATAATATCCAGGGCAGCCACGATGGCGGGCAGGTCGCCGTCAGTCTCGGATTCCTTCATTTTACGGACAGCGATGAAGCGGCCAGGGACAAGGCTGCGGTCTTTGATGGCGCGCTCGATCATCGGACGTATCCAGGGGAAATATTGCAGGGCCGAGACTTCGAGCGTGACGGCAGACTTGTCAGTGAATTTCATGCCCTTTACCCGGTCGCCCAGGACCCGGATCCGGTATTCCGCTACAGAGGCGAATGCCCCGCTGTCACGTTGTTCCATCAGCCACTTCAAGTCCTTGACGTGACCGGGGGCATGTTCGCCGACTATTTTCATAAGATGGTCGAGTTTGCGGGACTCGCGGTGCTTACGGTTGATCTCCTCCGGCGTACCATATTTGGCGACGATGGCCAGGAAGTCGTTCATCACTTTTTCGCCGGGGTCGAGCAGGACGGCGTTGATGGCGTCCAGGCGGTCGGTGGGGATGGCGAGCAGTTTGCGCAGGTCTTTTTCCATAATTCTCCTCGTGGGGGGTAGGGGCGTAAGGCCTTGCGCCCCTACAAAATCACTCCAACATCTTCTTCAGTTCGTCAAATTCCTCATCCGGCATTCCGAACCAGTTTTCCGGTTGGGGGAACTGCTTGCCGATGACTTCGTCGTGGTAGCCCTTCAGACCGTTAAGGATGACCTCCCCGGCATTGCCATAGACCTTGGCCATCTTCGGCTTGAACTTGGGGTACAGGCCAAACATATCGTGGTAGATGAGCAGTTGACCGTGCGCATCCGGGCCGGAGCCGAGCGACATGATGATACAGCCTTCGGCGAGTTCGGTGATGAGTTTGCACAGCCGGTCGGGGACCATTTCGAGCAGGATGGCAAACGCCCCGGCCTTTTCGAGCGCTTTGGCGTCGTCGAGGATTTTCTTGGCCAGTAGGGCAGACTTACCCTGCACGCGGAAGCCACCCAAGGCGCTGACGGATTGCGGGGTCAGCCCGAGGTGCCCGATGGCCGGGATACCAGCGTCCACGATGCCTTTGATGCGGTCAGCCATGGCTGCTCCGCCTTCCAGTTTGATGGCATCGCAGCCGCATTCGGCCATAAAACGACCGGCGTTGCGGATAGCCGTCTCGACCGATGGCTGGTAGGTCATGTATGGCATGTCGCCGACCACAAAGGCGGTGGGGGCGCCGCGCCGGACAGCCTGGGCGTGGCGGACCATATCACCCATGGTAACTGGCAGGGTGCTGTCGTAGCCGAGCATGGTCATGCCCAGGCTGTCGCCGACCAGGATCATCTCGATCCCGGCTTGTTCCTGCAGGTAGGCGGTCGGATAGTCGTAGCAGGTCAGCCAGGTGATGGGCTGGCTGTCGGCGACTTTTTTGAAGAGATAAGGCAGGGTGATTTTCTTGCGGGGCGTTGCTTGTGCTTCAGGCATTCTGAACTCCTTTTTGGTTCAGGCATTTTTTACTCCTTTTTAGAATTAGAGAAGAAAAGCATTTGTAGTATAGGATAAAACGGATGAAGAGGCAAGTTACAAGTGACAGGTTTTCGGTAATTGGTTATCAGAGAAGTGGCATATCGTCATGTAGAAGATTGTGGGGTATAATAGTTTCGTTGCTCAACTATTCGCCCTTGCAACTATAACGAGGTCGTCATGCCAAACCCAGCCTCCAGCCCCATCCTGATCGACAAATTTTGGGAAAGCGTCCCGCTTGCCTGGCGGCAGACGCGCAGCCAGATCCGCCGCATCGCGATCGAGAAATTCCAAATGACGGAGGAGCAATTCCAGGTTCTGCGCCGCATCCGCAAGGGCAGCGCCTCGGTCAGCGCCCTGGCAGAGGCCAGCCAGACCAGCCGCTCAGCGGTCAGTAAGGCGGTGGACGCGCTGGTGCGCAGGGGGTTAGTCACCCGCAGCCAGGACCCGGAAGACCGTCGCAACGTCCCGCTGGCGCTCACAAACGAGGGTCAGCGCGTGATGGCCGGCGTCTACGACGAGACTGAGCAATGGCTTTCCGCCCGTTTTACCCGTCTCACTGCCGAAGAAACGGAGTCCCTTTTGCAGGGCATGGAGAGCCTCCGCAAAGCCTTTTCCAACCCTTAATCACTATTCTCTATTCCCCATTCTCTCTCCCTCATGAAACATCTCTTCGAACTACGCGCCTATCTCAAACCATATCTCTGGCAACTCATGCTCAACATGCTCATCCTGTTGAGCATGACCGGTCTCTCGCTGGTGGTGCCGCAAATCATCCAGGGCGTGATTGACCAGGGCTTGAAAGCCGGGGCAACCGCATTCCTGGTCCGCTCGGCGCTGATCCTAGTTGGCATCGGCGCGGGCACGGCCGTCCTGAACCTGGGCCAGCGCTACCTGACCGAATGGATCGGGGCGCACGTGGGCTACGACCTGCGCAACGCCATGTACGACCGCATCCAGTACCTGCCCTTCACCTATCACGACCACAGCACCACCGGCCAGTTGATCAACCGCTGCATCGAAGACGTGCGCGCCGTCCAGTCCTTTGCGGGAGATAGCCTGGTCCAGATCGTCCAGTTGGGCGTGCTCTCGGTCGGCGTAGTGACCATTCTGGTTGCCCGCAACCCCTGGCTGGCAGTCATCGTCCTCCTGCCGCTCGTCCCAATGGTCATGATGACGACCGACTTCGGCCAGCGCATCACCCGTCTCTTTTACGACGTGGACAACACCCTCGGCGACCTCTCGGCCCAGTTGCAGGAGAACGTGTCGGGGGCCCAGGTGGTGCGCGCCTTCGCCCGTGAGCCGCACGAGATTGACCGTTTCGACCAGATCAACCGCTCCTATTTCAAGGCACGCGTCAAGGTCCTTGGCGAATGGTCGAAGGTCATGCCCACCACCAACCTGCTCATCACGATGGGCACCATCTTGACCGGCATCTCGATGGTCATCATCCTCTGGCTCGGGGGCCTGCGGGTCATCGACGGGACGTTGACGCTGGGTGCCTTTGTGGCCTTCAACGCCTACCTGCTAATGCTTTCGGGACCGGTACAGCAGTTGGCCTGGCTGGTCAACGCGCTGGGAGAGTCCGAAGCCGGGGCACAACGGGTGCTGGAAATTTTGGACCACGAGCCGGAGATCCAATCCCCGGCGGGAGCCGCAGCGCTCGGGACCCTGAGCGGCCGCGTGGAATTCCGCGGCGTTTCCCTGCGCTACCAGGACGAAAAGATTGACGCTCTTTTCGGCATTGACCTGTCCGTCAAGCCGAATCAGCTCATCGCCCTGATCGGGCAGACTGGTTCTGGCAAGACCTCGCTGGTTAATCTCATCCCGCGCTTCTACGACGTGACTGACGGCGCGGTGCTGGTGGATGGCGTAGATGTGCGCCAGGCGGAACTCGTGTCCCTGCGGCGGCAGATCGGCATCGTGCTCCAGACCTCGCTGCTCTTCTCCGACACCATCCGCGAGAACATCCGTTATGGCCGCTCCGAGGCCACCGACGAGGAGATTTTCGCAGCGGCGAAAGCGGCCCAAGCGCACGATTTCATTGTCAAGTTTACCGAAGGTTACGAGACGCTGGTCGGCGAGCGGGGCGTGACGCTTTCCGGCGGCCAGCGCCAACGGATTGCGATTGCGCGCGCCCTGTTGATGAACCCGCGCATCCTTATCCTGGACGACTCGACTTCCTCCGTGGATACCCAGACGGAACGGCTCATCCAGGAGGCGCTCGACCGGCTGATGGAAGGCCGCACCACGTTCGTGATCGCGCACCGCCTGGCCACCGTCCGCCGGGCGGACCTGATCCTGGTCATGGCCGATGGCCGCATCGTCCAACGCGGCAGGCACGACGAGTTACTGTCCCAGGGCGGGTTGTACAAGGAAATCCACGACTTGCAGTTGAGCCAGCAAAACCGTTTCATCGAAGAGACCGAAGTGGACGAGGAACTCTTCTTTCGCGAACGGGAACGCGAGGCCATCAAAGACCGCCGCACGTCGGACCGGACGTTATCGTAATTAGAGTTAAACAACTATGGCTACCACTACCATTACCCCACCCACCTACGTTACCCAGTCCGAAGAACTATACGACAAGGGCGTTAACCCGCAGACCGCCAAACGGTTGATTGCATTCACCCGTCCCTACGCGGGGCGGCTGATCCTGTCCGCTTTGCTTATGCTCATCGCTTCCGCCGCATCAGTGGCGGGGCCTTACTTTGTCAAAATTGCCATTGACAGCGGTCTCAACGCCGGCAACGCTGTTATCTTGCGCTACACTATTCTGGCCTATTTGGCTGTCTCTGTGGTCCAATGGGTCGGCACCTACTACCGGGTCAATATCATGGCCTGGGTCGGGCAGTCCATCATCTATGATTTGCGCAAGAAGCTTTTCACTCATCTCCAGGAACTCTCGCTCGGCTTCTACAGTCGCTACTCAGTCGGACGTGTCATCACGCGGGCCATCAACGACGTGGAGACACTGCGGGACTTTATGACCTGGGCTGTGCTGGCCATCGCCCGGGACGTTTTCACCCTTGCACTGATCATTTTCGTGATGCTGGATATGAACGTGCGCCTGGCGCTGCTCACCTTCAGCGTCCTGCCCATCATGGTACTCATTACCATCCTCTTTCGGCGCGCTTCACGTGCCGCCTACCGTAAAGTGCGCGCCGCCATTTCCTGGGTGAACTCGGTACTGGCCGAGAACGTGAACGGCGTGCGGGTCGTTCAGGCCTTCTCCCGGCAGAAGCAGAACTATGAACACTTCCGGGACTACGTCAACCGCTACCACCTCGAGCGGGCGATTGCCACGGCTCGCATCTCGTCCGTGTTCAGTCCCAGCGTGGACATACTCGGGGCAATTGCCTGGGGCAATGGCCACCCGCCTGGTGGTCTGGCTCGGCGGGACGGCGGTGCTTGGTCAGACCATAACTGCCGGCGTTCTGGTAGCGTTCATCCTGTACATTGATCGATTCTTCGAACCCATTCGCGACTTGAGTCGCCGGTACGACTCGCTCCAGTCGACGATGATCGGCTGGGAACGCATTATGGGGCTTTTGGATACGCCGGTCGAGGTCCAGGACGCTCCGCAGGCAAGGGAGTTACCGGTCATCCAGGGCGAGGTAACCTTCGAGCACGTCTCGTTCCATTACTCGGATGACCCAGCGCCCATCCTGTCCGACATTGACCTGCACATCCGCCCGGGCGAGACCGTGGCCCTGGTCGGAGAGACCGGGGCGGGCAAGACCACCATGGTCAAACTGCTTTCCCGCTTCCACGACCCGACCGAAGGCTGTATCCTGGTAGACGGTCATGACCTGTGTTCAGTGACGCAGGCTTCCCTGCGGCGGCAGATGGGCGTGGTATTACAGGACCCGTTCTTGTTCAACGGGACGGTGGCGGAGAATATCCGCTTCGGGCGGCTGGCAGCCACAGATGCCGAGGTCGAAACCGCAGCGAAAGCAGTTGGGGCGCACGACTTCATCGTCAATTTGCGCAAAGGCTACGAGACTTCGGTCGAGGAGGGGGGCGTGATGCTCTCCGTGGGTCAGCGGCAACTGCTTTCCTTTGCGCGCGCTCTGCTGGCTGACCCGCGCATTCTCATCCTGGATGAGGCCACTTCGTCGGTGGATACACAGACCGAGCAGATCATTCAAAAAGCCCTGGCGCGGCTGCTGAAAGGACGCACATCCTTTGTAATTGCGCATCGTCTGTCCACGATCACCAATGCCGACCGGATTGTGGTCATCCATGACGGCAGAATCATTGAGCAGGGCACACACACTGAACTGCTGGAGAATCAGGGAATGTATTACAACCTTTACCAGACGGGGTTCCAGGAATAAGATCCAGGAAGAAGATGGGGGTTTAGTTTTATTGTTAAGGTTGCACTTCTGCGCAACTTGCCTGACCAGGCATGTCATTCGCGCAGGTAGTAACCATCTTCACTACGTAACTACCGCAATCTCGTTTATAGGCATCTGACACAAACACCTGGGAACCCGCCGCAGCAAAGACCATCGGCTGGTCTGCGGTGGAGTTAAGCCATGTTCCGCCAGCATCGTAAATTTCAAAATGCCATAGCACTGTCACCGGGCCATTGGTCGTAAGGATGGCGTTGAAACTGGTTGCATTTGGTCCACTGCAGTAACCATGGACGACTGGCGGGGTCGTGACAGCCACGGCGGTAACCAGGCCGGTGAGGATGGGCACAATCGGCAGCAGCGAGAGGTCACCGAATGTGTTGGTTACAATCGCGGATACCCAGCAAAAGGTTCCGGGGTTTTGCGGACTTTCGATCTTCCACCAATATTGACCAGCAATGGTGGCATGGATGGGAACCGTGCTGCCGACAGCTAGTCCGCCCACCTAGGAAAATCCAGTCCTTGGACCAAAGCGGCAGTTGGCGGCATCCGCTATTGGTGTAACCATTGGCGTGGCCGAAGTAGGGCTGGGTGCCGCCGTCGGCGTATCTGTTCGGACAAGAGGAGTTGGAGTATCAGAGGGAATGAAGTCCATGACCGGAGCCATGAACAGGCTGAAGGAAGTCGGAAGGTCCGGGTTCGAAGCGACCAGGACGGGGTAGGTGAGTGCCGGATATGAGCCGGAGAAGATCCAACCAGCATTGGCGACCGAGACATAGAAGGTGCCTTCCGGCAGGTCGGTGAAGTTGAATAATCCGTTCGCAGCCGTCCGCAGCCGTGCCCTGGGTCTGGTTCGGACCGTATTCGGCCAGGGTCACTTCCGCATCTTCCAGGACACCTTCTCCCGGGTCAATGGCGCCGCTGCTGTTCAAGTCACCATAGATGGCTCCCTGCACGATTCCGCCAATGGCAGGGGTGGCAGGCACACAGGAGGACAGGGCAAATCCCGCGACGGCCGTTGCACAAAGCAAGCGAAGTGATAATTCTTTCTTTGCCATAGTTTTCTCTCTTTGGCTAAAGATAACAGGATTTTATATCATATTAGTCCCAGTATCTATCGCTCTTAAAGGTAATATTGGGAGGTCTATTCCCATATCATTCAACTCAATATATACTATCGCAAGATCTCCATCCGAAGGAGGAAAATATGTCCAGCTTAGGGCACCGAAGTTTTTGGCTTTTTAACAAGTTATTCATGACCCCGATGTTCCGTCTCGGTTTTGGACCGTTCATCGGAAACAGCGTAACCGGTTATATCATGGTCTTGAAAACGGTCGGCAGAAAGACCGGCAAAGTTCGTTATGCGCCGGTCAATTACGCCATCCATAAAGGAAATGTCTACTGCATGGCTGGCTGGGGGCGCCTCACGGACTGGTACCGCAACATGACCATCACACGGGAGGTCGAAGCTATTCTCCCCAGTGGTCCCCTCTTTGGGGCGGTCGAGGACGTTACCGACATGGAGGAAAGAAGGATCGTCCTGCGCAAGATACTGCAGAATGCCGGTTTTGCAGGTTTTTTGGAAGGCTTCAATCCATTTAAGGTAACCGATGATGAACTGCTGCGTAAAACGGCTGAAATGCCTCTCCTGCGTATCCGCCCGGTGGGGATCGGGAACGGCGCATCGGACCCCGGCGGATTGTCCTGGGTGTGGACGCCCATCTCCATCATCCTTATCATCCTGATTGTTATCGCCATGACCAGATAAACCTATCAAGATTTTATGCTCACGGCAGGCTAAGCCCGCTGAAAGCAGGAATCCTTTAAACCTATGACCGACATTGCAATTCAAACCCATAACCTGACCCAACACTGCGGCAGCCTGACCGCCGTGGACGGCCTCACCCTGCAAGTCCGGCGCGGCGAGGTTTTCGGTTTGCTCGGCCCAAACGGGGCTGACAAGACTACCTCCATCAATATGCTGTGCGGCCTGCTGCAACCGGATTCGGGTGAGGTGTTGCTGGCCGGGAGTCCCGCCTGCGGGTGGGCGTCTGCATTGTTCGCTTGACTAACAAAAGGAAATATTATGGCACAAACTTTAATTTTACGGGTTGCGGTGCGGCGCTGGAATATACCGGCGGCCCGGAGCACACGCTGCGCTGCCAGTATTGCGGCATCAGCATGCCTGTGCCGGAAGAGTTCTGGCGGGAGGCTGAAGTAAAACAAACGATGAGTAAATGGGGGAAGTATTTGATCATTTTCCGGGTTATCACCATTGGGATTCCCACCTGCCTTTGGCTGGTTGGAACTCTTCTAGGAGTGCTTTGAAAAACCCCATTGTGGGGCGAACTTGAACCTTACCAACCGACAAGGAAAGTGTCAGAAGGCACGAAAGGCCGGGCAAATTGCCACCAGATTAGTATTTACACGGCAGGAGTTTGCCTATTGCGAATATTTTTACACCGCAAAAGCAGTCATTTTCACCTCGTGCACAGGCGTTGGGATGGCGACCAGGTATTGGTCGCGGATTTCAGCCAACTTGAACATGCGTTTCAGGTTTACCGCGGTAGCCAACCAGAGCCGCTGTGAGCGACGTTTGGCTTTTCCGATATAGCGTGTCTTGCGCAAGCCATGAGAAACCAGTTGAGCTTGCTTGCCTTCGATACGCGGCCGTAGACGATAGAGTTGTTTGAACTCGTCGGTCTCTTGGCGTTGCCGTGCTTCTCGCAGATAATTTTCGAAGAAGGAAGTGTTCACGGTGCGTCCGGTTGTTTTGCTGCGGACGCAGCGAGTGAACAAGGGACACTTTTCGCAAATAGTGCGCTCGAAAACAAAGGTGAAGGCAGTGCGCTCCTGCTCGTCGGTCTCGACGCTCTTGGCGGAGACGGTTTGGCCTTTGGGGCAGGTAGCGGTTTGAGCCTGGTTATCAATGCTGAAGGCGGATTTGTCTACTTCGGGGTCGTTGGGACGGCGCATGGGTGAGAGCAGGTCAATTGGATTGTTCGGACGTTCCGCGCAGGCAGCGCGGTTCTTGCCAGAACCATAAGCGCCATCAACAATGGCGCGCTCAACGGTGACGCCAACGTGTTCTTCCACCCGTTCAATCGCAGGCAGCAGGTCTTGTCCATCGCCCAGTGGCGCAGACAGGTCTTCGATGTCAAGAATTAACTCGCTGGCTTGATCCGTGCTAATGGAAACCTTATACCCGTTGAACTTTTTGGAGGCACTTTTGCGTCCATGCCGCATTTCGGTATCATAGAGGCTGATGAAGCGGTCGGGAGCAGTACCTTTTGCAATTTTGCAGTCACCTTCGGCTGTCTGCTCAACATCATCGCCCAGGATTTTGCTG
>JAPLGV010000140.1:5640-9832 GCA_026389975.1 Chloroflexota bacterium | reverse complement strand
CGTGCCACGCTCAAGGGCGCCGGAGGCAGCGCTTTCCAGGCCATCCAGCAAACGCTGTTTGTCCTGTTCGGTCTGGAGTTTTCCGATGAACCACGTCCCGGCATTGGAGAGGGCTTTGTAGTCCACGTCCACCGGGTTCTGGGTGGCAAGCAGCAGGCCCAGGCCAAAAGCGCGCGCCTGTTTGAGCATGCGCAGGAGCGGCTGTTTGGATGAGGGGTTGCGCGTGGGCGGTAGGTAGCCGTAAATTTCGTCCATGTAGAGCAGGGCGCGCAGGCTGGTCGCGCCGGATTGGGTGCGCATCCAGGTCTCCACCGCCGATAGCAGTAAAGTAACAAAGAACATGCGCTCGGCATCCGGGAGATGCGCCAGGTAAAAGACGCTATGGCGCGGGCAGCCATCCGGGGCGCGCAACAGGGCGGCAATATCCAGCGGCTGGCCGATCCGCCATAATTCGAAGGATGGGGCGGCCAGAATATTGTTGATCTGCAGAGCCAGCGCCATGCGGTCCTTGGCCGGGAAAAAAGTGTCCACCGGAAAAGCGCCGAGTTTGTCGAAAGGCGGAGTTTGGATTTGCAGAATGAGTTCGGTCAGATCCAGGGATTTATTCTGGCTCCAGGCAGACTGGAAGATATTGGAGAGCAGGATGTGTTCGCGCGAACGGATCGGGTCAAGTTCATCGAAACCGACCAGCCCCAGAATAGCTGTCACTGTGCTGGAAATGCGCTCGGTCAGGACCTCGCGGTTGCTTGCCCAGTCCAGGCCGGGCGCGGCCAGCGACGACAACACATTGACTGGAATCCCTGCATCCGAGCCGGGGGTGTAGATGGCAAACTCAGCGGCGTTCTTGAGCGCCAGCATGCGCTCATGGGTGACGCCCCACTCTGCCAGTCCGTTACGCCAGGCCAGGGCGGCGTCGGTGGAGGCCTGCTCGACAGATTTCCCGGCGCGGCGGGCCAGTTCGGGGTCGAGCCAGGGCTGGAAGTCCTGCGGGGCCAGGTCGGGGAAGTGCAGCAGCAGGTTGGTCAAGTCGCCTTTCGGGTCGATCAGGATGGCGGGAATCCCTTGCAGGGCGGCTTCCTCCATCAGGGCGATGCACAGGCCGGTCTTGCCAGAGCCGGTCATGCCGGTGACCACGGCGTGCGTGGTCAGGTCGGCGGGATCATACTGCAAGGGCTGGTCGGTGACTTTAGCCTGTGTGGAGTCATAAATACGGCCAAGATAGAATTTGTCGCTCATGGGCAACCTCCGGTTCTGGTGGATACTTTACTCTAACTGACGAAAAATGGCAACGGTATTTTCAGAGCAACGAAATATGGGCGATGTTTCGTCGCCTGTACCAATCAGGGCTGCCCCTGGTCATAGACGCGTTGAAACTCGGCCAAATATTGCGCGGCTACCTCCGCATTGAAGATGATCACCACGTTCTCGTCGTTGCGCTCCTCGGCGCTGGCGGAGAAGTTATAAGAGCCAGTGATGACGATGGAGCGGTCTATAATGATGACTTTGTGGTGCATCTGCCCGGCATTGCCGTCCCGCCGCACATCCAGTCCAGCTTGCTTGAACGGATCATACTCTGTGCCCTGATTGGAATTGATCTGGCCGTCGTCCATCACCCCGGCCACGGTCAGACCGTCCGCAGTGCGCTGGCGGATGGCGTCACCGAGATCGTTGGTCGTAAAGGAATAGGCCATGAAATAAATACTTTCCTGCGCACCCTGAAGGAGAGCCAGGAGTTGTGCCGCGACACCGTCATCCGGCGAGAAGGTGATTTCTACCAGCGTGCCGTCAATCGTCAAACTGGGGTTGGGGGTCGCCGTGAGGGTATCCTGGCCAAACAGGTTTTCTTCGAACATTTCATTGAACTCGGTGGTGTAATCTTCTGCAACCTGTGCCGAGCGGATGCGAATAAGATTGTTGTTATCCTCGTAAGCCCCGTTGGTGGTGTAATTCATCGAGCCGGTCCAGACCTCCGAGCGGTCTATCACGACGAACTTGTCGTGCATCAGGCCTTCGCGCTGGTCACCGATGACGGGAATCCCGGCATCCAGAATCTGCTGGACTTCCTGGGTGTCCATGTTGTCGCTTTCCATCACCATACGCACCACTACCCCGCGTTGATGAGCGTGGATGAGGGCGTCGCGGATGCTCCACAGGTTGAGACTGTAGGCGGCCACCTCCACGGAAAGACGCGCCTGGTCAATGGCAACAGCCAGGGTTTCGTCCGGCCCGCCCTCGTAGTCCGCTGCGTGGGGCGCGGCCGGGTTGGTGAAGTAGATTTCGAGCCAGCCGGTCGCGGGTCCGGGTTCGGGCGTGACCGGGATCGACGTGGGCAGGTCAGGAGTCGAGGGAATGCAAGAAGTTAGGACCAGCGTCAATACCAGAAGAATGATAATGTACTGGCTACGCGCATTGTTTTGCGTCTTCATACTGAGATTCCTTGTAACCATATGATTTGCATGATTATACTGCTTCCTGCCATAAGATAGCACATAAGTTCCAATTTCGTTGGTGGTATATTGGATTATGCAGAAACGTCTCAGGCTCCCCCTCCTGGTCCTGGTACTGGCCTGTGCAGCCTCCACCCACCTCCAGCCGTTTCTACTGAAAAGCCTGGGCGCGCTGGACGGGTCGTTCGGCCTCCGGCCAATGAGCCGCGCCTGTGCCGATCTGCGACTGAACGGCGCATCCATTGGGCTGGCTGCCCGCCGCGGACTTCCGCTTCAAGCTCGGGGCTTTCTCTATCCGCTACTGGGTGGATAATGAGGCTTGACCCGAACGCCTGGTTTGCATCGGGCAGGAGTTCTGGTTTGAGGAGTGATGCCGTGGAGTATAATCCCGACTCATGAGCGAGACCGAAACCAAGCCCCAGCACAGCATTGCCCGCGCCGCCGGGACCGTGATGCTGGCTTTTATCGTCAGCCAGTTGACCGGTCTGGCCGCTAAAATCCTGATTGCAGGCTCTTTCAGCGCCGGTGTGGAACTGGATGCCTTCTACGCTGCCAACCGCCCGTCGGAAACGCTGGTGACGATCATGGCGGGCGGCATCCTGGTCTCGTCGTTCATCCCCATCTTTGTCAAGTTCCTGGTCAAAGAAGACCGCGGCTCGGCCTGGAAACTGGCCTCCGCCACCGCCAATCTGATCCTGGTGCTCATGAGCCTGCTGGCCGGGCTGGCGGCGCTTTTTGCCGGGCCGATTGTTCAATACATCCTCGGGGCAGGTTTCTCCCCGGATAAACAAGCGCTAACCGTCAGCTTATTGCGCATCCAGACCATCTCGATCGTCTTCTTCGGTCTGAGCGGACTGGCCGTCGGCGTCCTGAATTCCCATCAGAAATTTCTGATGCCCGCCCTGGCTCCGGCGATGTACCAATTGGGACAGATCTTCGGCGTCCTGGTACTCGCTCCCAGCATGGGCATCTACGGATTGGCCTGGGGGGTTGTGCTCGGTTCAGGTTTCAATCTGCTTATCCAGATCCCCTCTCTGTTAAAGCTAAAAGGACGATATATCCCCACCTTCGGCCTGCACAATCCCTCCGTCGGTGAAGTCTTCCGCCTGATGGGGCCGCGTATGTTCGGCGCGGCGGTGGTGCAGTTAATGCTGTGGGTCAACACGCTGCTGGCCTCCCACATGGCAGGCGGCTCCGTTTTCAGCCTGACAAGCGGGTTCTCCCTGATGATCATGGCGCAGGCCGCAATTGCCCAGTCGGTGGCAACCGCCGTGATGCCAACTTTCTCAGCACAATATGCGCAAGGGAAACTGGATGAACTCCGCAAGACACTCGCTTCCGCCTTGCGCGGAGTGATCCTGCTCTCCGTCCCGGCGACCGCCGGTCTCATTCTTCTGAGCGTGCCGCTCGTCACCTTTCTCTACCAGCGCGGTGAATTCACCGCCGGGACGACAAAACTGGTGGCCTGGGCGCTGACCTGGTACGCGGCCGGGTTGGTTTTCCACTCCGTCCTGGAAGTGCTGGTGCGGGCTTACTATGCCATGCACGACACGAAAACCCCGGTGCTGGTCGGGGCAGCTGCGATGACCTTGAGTATTGGCCTGAGTCTGGTCTTCGCACCGCTCTTCCAGCGCATCGGCTGGATGCCGCACGGCGGGCTGGCGCTGGCCGTTTCCGTGTCCACCGCGCTGGAAGTGACCACCCTGTTCTTGATCATGCGTAAACGGCTGAACGGGATCCATGGG
>JAPLGV010000140.1:0-5619 GCA_026389975.1 Chloroflexota bacterium | reverse complement strand
GAAGTCGGGATTGTAGTCCAGATGGTTAAACGGCGGATGTTGCGATAAATGTCTGGTAACCAATTAGCCCCCGTAAATGCGGGGGCTAATTGGTTATTATTATTCTGAGCGCTTTTACAGGGTACTGCGTAAATATCTGAACCTAAATTCTAAGAATTGCTCGCAATTCGATAATAGCAAGTCCAGAGATTTATGCAAGAAGCAGTATTACAACATAACCCAGTCTGTCATCCTCGCCCCTCGCTTTCTTATCGCCACCAAAGCCACAGGCCAACTGCCACTACCAGGCCCAACAGCACGCCGCCCAGCGCTTCCAGAGGCGTATGCCCGATTACTTCACGCAGATGCTGTTCATTGATCGGATGGCCTTTTAACAATTCTTCCATCAGGACATTGATCTTCCGCGCTTGCATCCCGGCCTGACGGCGGACACCCGTAGCATCATAAACGACAACCATCGCTAGGGCTACCGCCACTGCAAAAAGCGGGTTATTAAAGCCGTAATGCAACCCTACCGCCATGGCTGTTGAAGTAACCAGGCAGGAATGCGAACTGGGCATTCCACCGGCTGCGAAAAATAAAGCCCAGTTCCAGCGGCGTTCCCGGAACAAATCCACAGGGATTTTCAACACCTGGGCTAAAAACCACCCCGCCAGTCCAGTCCATAAGACGTGGTTTTGAATAAGGGTACCGAAGTTCATTGGCTTTCCTTGAAATCGGCCAGCGATTCGCCCACCAGCGCCCGCACTTTCAGCTCGGCCTTGTCCAGCAGTTCGGCGCAGAGTTTGGTCAACGCCTGTCCCCGCTCGAAGAGTGTCATTGACTCTTCCAGTGGTCGTTCCCCGGATTCGAGTGCCGACACGATCGTCTCGAGTTCGGCGAAGGCCTCTTCATACGTCAATCCATCAATTGGTTTGGGTTCATTTTTTGCCATAATCACCTATCCTTCGCCCGAGACACGGGCATCGAATTCTCCGTCCCGGAGACGGACGCGCAGCGCATCTCCATCCTGAACCTGGGACTTGCTGGCGACAACCCGGTTGTTTTTCGTGACGACCGCGTACCCGCGTTGCAGCACAGCCAGTGGACTAAGAGCTGTCAGACGGTTTTCCAATCCCTTCAGCCGCGCCGCAGCGAGTTCGAGACGGTGAGCCTGCGCGGCGTTTCCCCGGCGGCTCAATTCATCCACGCGCTGGCGGTCAGTCTGCACACGGCGTAAGGGCGAGTAAAAACGCAGACCGCTTTGGAAACCCTCCAAAAGATTATGCTGTCGCTCGAAGAATGCGCCCATACTTCCTTCAAGGATTTGCGCCATCTCGATCAATGTCTGTTGGAGGTCCAGCACCGTAATCGCTGTCGCCAACTCGGCCGCTGCGGTGGGCGTGGGGGCACGCAAGTCGGCGGCGAAATCAGCCAGGGTGAAGTCCGTCTCGTGGCCTATGCCGGTGATGACCGGGGCCTGCGAATCGGTCACGGCGCGCACCACGCGTTCGTCGTTGAAGGCCCACAGGTCTTCGATGGAGCCGCCGCCGCGCGCGAGCAGGATAACCTCCGGCGCGGCGACCCGGTTCAGGGTCCGCAGTGCCGCAACCAGAGCCAGCGGAGCCTCGTCTCCCTGCACCGGCGCAGGAGCCAGAGTCACTTCCGCCAGCGGCATCCGCCGTCGCAGGGTATTGAGCATATCGCGCAAGGCAGCACCGGACGGCGAGGTCACAATCCCGATGCGGCGCGGGGAGGCGGGGATGGGACGCTTGCGGGCTGTGTCGAAAAGACCCTCGGCCTCCAGCAAAGCCTTGAGACGCAGGAATTCCTGGTAGAGCGCCCCCTCCCCCAGCGGACGGAGGCTATCGGCGTAAAGCTGGTATTGCCCGGAGACTTCGTAGATTCCGAGGCTGCCATGCGCATCAATTGCCATCCCGTCCTGCGGCGCGAAGCGCAGGCGGGCGGCTTCGCCCTTCCACATAACACAGCGCAGGGAAGCACCGGAGTCTTTCAGAGTGAAATAAATGTGGCCGGAGGCTGGACGCGACAGGTTGGAGATTTCCCCCTGCACCCAGATGCCTTGCAAGTCCGGGTCGGCTTCCAGCAATTGGCGCAGATGACGCGTCAAGTCGGTGACGGTCCAGCGAGGGGATGCGTCAAAGAGCGCCAGTTGTTCCATATCTAAAGAATACTATTGTTCGGAAAGACTGTCAACTATCCAAAAGTTGGCTTCGGCCTACAACTAACCAACAAGCGGAAATTAGCCTTCCCAGGGCATATTTTTTTTGCTACAATGAGGAAATATATGAAACGGCTCTGGGCGCCCTGGCGCATGAAATTTGTCGAAACGAAAACCGCAGGTTGCGTATTCTGCGATGTACGGAAAGAGACCGATGGTCCCAATAATCTGGTCATTTTCCGCGGGGAACGCTGTTTTGTCATTCTGAATCGCTTCCCTTACACCAGCGGTCATATGATGGTGGTGGCCAACGAACATCGGAACTCGCTCGAAGACTTGGATGCGGAAACGCGCGCGGAGATGATGGAACTGGCAACCCGGGGAATGGGCGTGCTTCGCAGCGTATACCATCCGGACGCCTTTAACGTCGGCGCGAATATCGGCGAAGCCGCCGGAGCGGGAGTTGCCGGACATATCCACATCCATGTGGTGCCGCGCTGGACCGGCGACGCCAATTTCATGCTGACGCTGGCCGAAATAAAAGTGATGCCCGAGGCGCTGGAAGATACATATGCTCGCCTCCGCGCCGCGTGGGAGTTTCGTTGATTTTCGTTTTTGCACTTGATTTTTTTCGAGGAGGCCCAATGAATAAGAAGATCACCATCCTAAGCATTCTAATTGTACTGAACATGTTCATCTCTGCCTGCAGTGGGCAAAGCAGCGAGAACCTGACCGGCGATGAAACCCAGGGCTGGGCAGACAACCTTCCCGATTCGAATACCCTCATCCCGTCCCCCGAAACCTTCACGCCAACCTTTATACCCACTTCCACCCCCTCCCCCACCCCGCAGCCGGTCGGAGAGACGGGTGACTACGGTCCGCAAATTGGTGACTTCCCGCCGGGCATCAACCCGCTCACCGGTTTGCCCGTCACCGACCCATCCATGCTGGATCTGCCCGCCATCCTGATCTCTGTCCCGTTGTTCCCGGCCTCGGGCCGGCCACAAGCAGGCATCTCGTTTTCCCCCTGGGTTTTTGAAATCTACATTGGCGAAGGCATGACGCGCCTGCTGGTCACTTTCTACGGTGAAGAGCCGCAGGTAAAACCACGTCTTAGCGGCTCGTGCGACGTGCGCACCGAACCATTCACGGCCACGAATGCCGTCCTGGGCAACCGTGCCTGGTCTGATGAGAACGGCAACGGGGTCCAGGACCCGAACGAACCCGGCATCGGCGGGATATGCGTCACGCTGTACGACATCACCGGGAATGCCCTGCAGACCACCTCCACCGATTCGAACGGGTACTACGGCTTTAACGTTGATCCCGGACAGACATATCTGATCGATTTCGAACATCCAGCCAACTTGGATTTCACCAGGCCGGATGTCGGTTTTGACAATACGGATAGTGACGCCGACCCGCTCACCGGTCTGACTCCGCCAATCGTTTTCACGGCAACAGACGTGAACTGGGATGCCGGTTATGTCCGGGTCGAACTGCCTGTCGAACCCACTCCCACCGTCGGCCCGGGTACGCCCACTCCCATCCCCGCTGAAGGCATCACCGAATTGCCGCCGCCTGAAGTGGGACCCATTCGCTCCATGCGTCTGCCCTATGGAACCATTGGCAAGTTTTTCCAGGGCGGCTGCATCGTCTCCGCCGGTGGCGACCCGTCAGTTCTGGCGCAGGTGCCCGGCTGCCGATATGTTTTTGGGGACGACTCAAGCGTCAACGGTACTCTGCTCGACATAACCGACTTGCGCGCCCTAGCCGAGACCAACAAAAACCCCAATTACCCGGTCAACTATTCCGGAAATATTTTCAGTCCCACTCCTCCCGCAGGCGGCCTGCCAGCCAGCCAGGTGAACGTTTTCTGGAACTATGGTAACCAGTCCCAATTCCGCTACGATCCGCTCTCCGGGGCGTACCAGCGCTTTTCCAACCACCCTGAACACGTAGAGGAATTCACCCCCCAGACCGACCGCCTGACCGGCCAGCAGTTGCTTTACGATAACGTCATCGTCATATACTTGGAGCACATTGCCTACGCCGAGACGAAAATAGACATTAACCTCGAAGTCGGCAACATGGGCGCCGCTACCCTGTTTCGGGATGGGCAGATCTACCATATCTACTGGAACACGGTCGCCCAGGCCTACGAGCAGGAGACTCTGCGCCTGCGGCCCATCCGCTTTACAGATGCCAGCGGCAACCTGATCCCGCTGAAACCCGGTCACACTTGGGTGCACGTCTTCACCACCGCCTCGGTTGTCTATGAAAAGAGCCCCGGCTCCGGCATCTGGACCGCAGAGTTCCACGCGCCGCTCCATTCAACCACACCTTAATTCCCCGACCATTCTCTCCCTCGCCAGAGAACTCTGACGAGGGAGAGGTGTTTATATATTGGCAACAATTCAGGTTTTCCGGGAATTATCATAATGATGATGAAATTCCCAAAGATCCGCAATTTCGCCAAAGGAGCAAACGTGGAGCAAAAGGGTTACGATTTTGTCATTATCGGTTCCGGCTTCGGCGGTTCTGTCTCTGCCATGCGGCTGACGGAAAAGGGCTACTCCGTCCTCGTTCTTGAAAAAGGCAGGCGTTTCCGCGATCAGGATTTCCCCAAAACCAACTGGCAGTTCTGGAAATATCTGTGGATGCCGGCCATCCGCGCCCATGGCATCCTGGCGATCAGCCTTCTCAAAGGCGCAATGGTTCTGCACGGGGCGGGCGTCGGCGGTGGGAGTCTGGGCTACGCCAACGTGCTCGAGATCCCCACCGACGAGACCTTCGCCACGCCCGCCTGGAACACGCCCATCGCCTGGGGGAAAGTGCTCAAGCCGTATTATCAGTCCGCTATAAAAATGCTCGGCGTGGCGCGCAATCCCAAACTTTGGAAGGCCGATGAACTCTTGCGCACGATGGCCGAAGAGGGCGGCATGGGCGCAACTTTCCGCGCCACCGACGTTGGCGTGTATTTTGGGGAGGCAGGCGTGACTGTCCCCGACCCGTACTTCGGCGGCGAAGGCCCTGAGCGGGTGGGATGCAAGCACTGCGGCGCCTGCATGGTCGGCTGCCGGTACAACGCCAAGAACACGCTTCCCAAGAACTACCTTTATTTTGCAGAGAAGAACGGGGCAAAGGTGATTTCAGAGGCGGAAGCGACAGACATCCGACCGCGGTCGGTGGACAGTGGACGGTCTATGGTCAACGGTCCATCGTCCGAGGCGGGCTACGAGGTCACCTATCAGACGAGCACCCGCTTCTTGAACGGGACCCGGAAACAGGTCCGGGCCGGAGCCGTGATCCTGTCTGGCGGTGTAATGGGCACCATCAAGCTGCTGCTGAGTCTGCGCGACGAGAAAAAGTCTCTGCCAAATTTGTCGCCTCGGCTCGGTGACATGGTGCGCACCAACTCTGAAGCGCTACTGGGAGCGGTGGCAAGGAAGTCGGAT
>JAPLGV010000376.1 GCA_026389975.1 Chloroflexota bacterium | reverse complement strand
TAATTATCACCGGTTGTGGTGGAGAATACAAGGAAAAAAAGCCGCCGGTTGGTGGCTGTACCGGCGGTCTTGCGATTCGATCCTTATTTCGGACTGGACTTGCGGTGAAAAGCACGGATGCTGCTCCAGCGGATGAGCAAGGCGCTTGTGAGCAGCAGTATCGCCAGCCCTGGCCAGATCCATAGCCAGAGATTCATCGGTCTGGAAGGAGTTTTAGATGTAACCTGCGGCTGGATGGTCCGGGCATCGGGCACCTGGGTGGCTTCCGGAGTCAGCAAGGTCAACATCTCCGGGGTGGGTGTGCCCAACGGCAGGGTTTCCATCGCCGTCCGAGGCTGGGTGGCAGCCGGGCCGCCACCGACCCCGCCGCCCATACCGCTGGGCGCAGCGGCCATCAGCGGGGCAGCCGCGCCGAAGGACAGACGCCCAAGCAGGTTCGTCCCCAGGGTGCAGACGAAGAGCAGCATCGCCACGGCGGAGGCCCACGAGAACGCCGGCACGAGGCGCGGGACCGGAGGCCTGATCCCGGCCATTTTGGGCGTCAGGGTGAAGTTGCGCGGGAGGCGGCGTTTGGGCGTGCGGCGGAGAATGGCACGGGCCTGGCGCAAATCTACCAGTGCGGCGGAAAGCGCCGGGTCCAATTGGATGCGGGCTTCCAGGCGCGTCTTTTCGGCCTGAGACAGTTGCCCGTCCAGGGAGGCCGAAAGTTGTTCCACGTCGCGGAAGGAAGGTGTCGTCATAGGCCACGCTCCTCTTCCAGACGGAAGGCGGCGGGCAAAAGTTCCCGAAAGGATTGCAAGCACTCACGCAGACGCAGGCGGGCGCGTGCCAGGCGGGACTTGATCGTGCCGAGCGGTTTCTTAACGACCGCAGCGACTTCGGTGTAGTCGAGGCCCTGGATGTCGGCCAGGACGACCACAACCCGGAAGTCGGTGGGAAGATTCTCAAGACAGTGCTGGATGGCATGTTCGAGTTCAGCCTGGTCAAGTTGTTCTTCGGGGGAGGCGTTGGGATCGGCCAACCAGCGCGGGGTCTCGACTTCGTCGCCATCTTCGGTCTCGGGTTCGAGCGGCGTGGTGGGACGGCGCTTTTTACGGCGCAGTTCGTCGTAGCAGGCGTTGGTGACAGTGCGCAACAGCCAGGCACGGAAGGAACCGCCGCGGTAGGAGTTGAGGGCGCGGAATGCGGAGATGAAGGCTTCCTGCGACGCATCGGCAGCCAGGTCTTCGTCTCCCAGAATGCGCAGGGCCGTATTGTAGACGATGTCCTGGTAGGCGAGCACGAGGGTGTTAAAGGCGTCGAGATCGCCGTGCTGGGCATTACGGATGAGAGCGGGTTCGTCCATTGAGATTATTTTACACCACAAAGGGACATTTGTTTGCAGACCGATTCTGGTTCTTTGCGAATCGCCGTGGTGATAGAGGGGAATTCCCCCAAAAACCCGATTCTGTTGTATAGTGTTTACGGAGAATAGTGATAACAAAAATAGGAATCGCGCCCTATGGATGATAAATTGGATGGAACCATCCTCATTGTGGATGATATGCCTGAAAACGTTACCTTGTTGTCGCGGATATTGGCGAATCAGGGTTACACGGTCAAAACAGCGGGTAATGGTGCACAGGCCATTGACTATGCTCAAACATCCTCACCTGATCTCATTCTGCTTGACATCAACATGCCAGAGATGGATGGTTTTGAAACCTGCGTGCGCTTGAAAAAGGATGTGCGTACGCGCGATATCCCGGTCATCTTTATCAGTGCGTTGGACGGTGTTGAGGACAAAATAAAAGCCTTCCATGCCGGGGGCGTGGATTACATTTCCAAACCATTTGATTATGAAGAAGTTCGGGCGCGGGTGGAGACGCATCTGGCAATTCTTCGGTTGCGTGTCCAGCTTCAATCAGCAAACCGGGAATTAACTGCACGGCTCGATGAATTGACCCGTTCGCAGGAGCTCCTGCGCGAGCGGGAAATGAAATTGGATGCATTTGTTAAGGCGCTTCCCAACCTGTCTTTTGTTTACGATGAGGAAGGTCGTTATCTGGAGATCATGGCCAATGAGACCAGCCTCCTGCGTACAGATGCAGACAAACTGAAGGGCCATCTGATCGCGGAGATGATGCCTCCCCGCGCAGCAGTTTTAATGATGGATGCTATTCAACAGGCCATAGAGACTGGCAAAACCCAAGTCATTGAATATAAAATCCCGGTCCTGGCCGGCGGCGAACGATGGTTCGAGGGGCATATCGCGTTGATGGAGAAAAGCGCGGATGGACACAGTAAGGTTGTCTTTATTGCCACTGAAATTTCGAAACGCATCCATTTGTATCAGGAAGTCCAACGGCTGGCAAACCAGGATCCACTGACAGCCTGCTTCAATCGCCGACATTTCATGGCTCTGGCCGAGAAAGAGTTGCAGCGCGCAATCCGCTACCAACGGCCTCTATCCCTGGTTATGCTGGACATTGACGAGTTTAAACAATTCAACGATCAATACGGTCACCAAATTGGCGATCAAGTATTGTGCGCGCTCGTAAATCTCTGTCAAAAAAACTGCGCGGTATTGATATCCTTGGCCGCTATGGAGGCGAGGAATTTGTCATCCTGATGCCTGAGACGGTTGCGGGAGGGGGGCTGCAAGCAGCTGAACGGTTACGGGAGAAAATTGAAAAAATGAAGATAACTTCTATTAAGACGAAGTTGTTTGTAACAGTCAGCATGGGTGTTGCAAGGCTGGATTCAGATTTTAATCCAGCCCTGACATTGGATATGCTCATCAAGCGCGCGGACCAGGCGCTCTACGCTGCGAAGTCCGCCGGGCGGAATAGTGTCAGGGCGGGGTGAGATTCCAGCATAAGGGATACCTGCTTCTTGTATAAATGAGTCCACTGCAAAAAGGTCTTTAACACGAAGGACACGACGTACACAAAGGATAAGTGATAAAGGCTTTTCCTTCGTGCCCCTTCGTGACCTTTGTGTTTAGATGGTTTTTGCAGTAGAGTCATAAATACGTGAACTTTGAACGATCAAAATACATGAATACACATCAATATGGGTTCACATCTTTGCGCAGTACCCTGTGATTCAGATATTTACGCAATATTCTGTAAAACACAAATCGTCCCGGCAATCTCTGCCGGGACGATTTTTTATCGCATGAAGGTTTTATTCTTCTGTTTCGCGCAAGTGCGGGAACAACAGCACCTCGCGGATGGAGTGTTTGTCGGTCAACAGCATCGCCAGCCGGTCCACGCCCATGCCGAAACCTCCGCAGGGCGGCATTCCGTAGCGCATGGCGCGCAGGTAATCCTCGTCCATTGGATGCTTTTCTTCTTCGTCGTCAGTGTAGTCGCGGCCCATTTCGATGAAACGCTGTTCCTGGTCAAGCGGGTCGTTGAGTTCGGTAAAAGCGTTGCAGAGTTCGAACCCGGCCACGTACCCCTCGAAGCGTTCCACGGTTAACGGATCACCCGGCTTGGATTTCGCCAGCGGGGAGATGTCGCGCGGGTAGTCGTAAAGGAAGGTCGGCTGGACAAGCGTTGGTTCCAGGAACTCGCTCAACAAGAAATCAATCAATTTACCGCGGGTGGCCTGCGGATTGGGCGTTTTGCCTTTGACGGCAATCGCTTTGAAGAGCGATTTGGCTGTGGGGTGTTTGGCGATGTCAATGCCGCTGGTCTCCAGGATGCCGTCGCACATTGCCAGCCGCCGCCAGGGGGGCGTGAAGTCCAATTCGCGGCCCTGGTAGATGATTTTCATGCCACCAGTTACTTTTAGGCAGGCGTCCGAAACCATCTGCTCGGTCAATTCCATCACCTTGAGATAATCGGCGTAGGCCCAGTAAAACTCCAACTGGGTGAACTCCGGGTTGTGTTTGAATGAGACGCCCTCGTTGCGGAAGTCGCGCCCGAGTTCGTAGACACGCTCCAGGTTGCCGACCAGCAGGCGTTTCAGGTAGAGTTCAAAGGAAATCCGCAGGAATAAATCCTGTTTCAACTGGTTGTGGTGCGTGGTGAACGGTTTGGCCGCCGCTCCGCCGTAGATAGGCTGCAGGATGGGCGTCTCGACTTCCAGGAAACCATGGTCATCCAAGAACTCGCGCAGAGCATGGATGATACCGGCCCGTTTGCGGAAAGTCTCGCGCACCTCGGGATTGACGGCCAGGTCGGCATAGCGCTGACGGGCGCGCAGCTCCGGGTCCTCCAGCGCAGCGTGCCGGACCGTTTCGCCGCTTTCCGTCACCTCATCCTTTGCCGCCGGGAGGGGACTGACCGCCTTGGCCAGCAGTTTGAAATCGTGAACATGGAGCGTTGCCTCGCCGGTGTGCGTGCGGAACATCACGCCGGAAGCCTGGATGAAATCACCAATATCCAGCATCTTATTGAACCAGTCCACGCGCTCCTGGCCGAGTTCGTTCATCCGCAGGAACAACTGGATGCGCCCGTCGCCGTCTTCGATATGAGCGAAGGTCAGTTTGCCCATGGCGCGTGCGGCGCGGATGCGTCCGGTCAGCGTAGCCTTGACCTCAACTGGCGGCTGGCCTTCGGGTGCAGCCTTTTCGGCGGTTTCGAAGGCGGCGATTGCTTGTGCGGAGGTGTGTGTCCGTTCGGCGCGCGTGGGGTACGGCTCCACGCCTTCCTTGCGGAGTTCCTCAATTTTCTTGAGACGGATTTTTTCAAGCGAGGTATATTCGGTCATGGCGAAACCTTTCTGACTTAATTTTACAACGAAAAGCCCCGCGCACCAGACAGGATGCGCGGGGCCATTAAGGGCTGACCCCAGGCCTAATCCAGCTTAACGATTTTTACTTTGAACGTGCCGCCGGGTGCTTCGACGTTAACTTCCTCTCCAGCGCGATGGTTCAAAATGGCTTTGCCGATGGGTGACTCGTTCGAGATTTTCCCCTCGCGCGGGTTGGCTTCCGCCACGCCGACGATGGTGTATTTCTCCGAGCTGCCCCCATCTTCTTTAATGGTGACGGTTGAACCGACCTGCACCAGATCGCCTTTTTCTTTCTTCGATTTTTCGTCAATGACGCGAGCCGAGGCCAGGATCATTTCCAATTCCTGGATACGGCCCTCGACGAAGGCCTGCTCGTTTTTGGCGGCTTCATATTCGGCATTCTCGATCAGCTCACCACCTTCCATAGCCTCATGGAGACGGTTGGCAACTTCCAGCCGCTTGGTGGTGCGCAGATATTCAAGCTCGTCGGCGAGTTTTGAATAGCCTTCTTTGGTCAAGAATGTCGTCGGCATATTATTCATCCTGAGAAAATACAAGCATCTCTGTAACAGAGATGCGGCTTGTGTAGGATTCCCTACCCGGCATTATTATACATGATTCTAGTCGAAAATCAAGCGATTTTCGGCTACGAGCCAATGGCTTTCTCAAGAAAGAGGGTGTCTTTGCAAGGAGGCCGTTCTTCCCTGGCACTGCCCGCCAAGGCAGGTGTGCCCGACGATGTGTGCCCCGAAGGGGTAAGTAATCACCCAACCGTAGGAGGTTGCTCACCTGCACTGCACCGAACGCAGTGCGGTGGAAGTGTCTGGCTGGAAAAAGCATCCATCCCTCGCAACGACACGGAAAACGGGTTTTATCAACCATTCTTGAGAATTCCATAACTACGAGCCGAACCACAACCGGACCCCGTGCCTGCTTTCCCAATACCTGGACATTGCCCCCCGCATCCTCCTCTGTGTCTTGAAGAGCATGGTTATCTGGGAGCGGTAGGCCGCGATCCCGGCCAGCCAGGCGCGCAGGCCCTCTCCTGATATCGGGTGCATTTCAGCGGCTAATCCGGCAGTGACGGGTGCGAGCGATTTTGGACGGTATAACAAGTAGGGAATGTCGGCATAGTAGAGCAGGGGGCGGCCCAGGTTCTCGACCGCCCGGCGCGTGAGCATGTGGTCAATGTGCCCGCCGATTGCCAGCGGGCAGACCAGCACATCGTCCGGTAGGAGCTTGGCCGTCAATGCGGCTGCGATCTCCTCGGGCAAATCTTTTTCGAGCGGATTCCAGGGGGTAAAGACCCCCGCCGTATAGAGCAGAATTCCTCGCGGGGAACGCCGGTAGATACAGTCCGGCGTGTCGAAGTGGAACACGCCTGCTCCCACGCAGGAAGCCGCTTCCCGGTCCTCGCCTCGCCGCAGGAGTACAGTTTCCTCTGCAGTGCCCGTGCCCCACTCTTTGTGGATTTCCTTTGCCATCCTGGAAAGCGGACCGGGCGGCGCGTCTCCGGCGCAGACCGTCCAGATTTCAACGGGTATTCCTTTTTGAGTCTGTTCCCAGATCAGGCCGCCGCAGGAGAGCACGGCATCGTCAAAGTGGGGGGAAACGTAAATCCAGCCCATGATTTTGGCGGACGGTGTCCGCCCCTACTCCTCTTCGATGATTTCTTTTGCCATTTTTTGGAGAGTGTCTGTCTCGTTGTCTTTGGCGTGACTGGCGCGCCAGTACTGGTCAAGCAGTTCCAGCGGGCTAAGACTGCTCACCGTCTGGTTGGCAGGCAGGCGTATGCGGGCTTCGATTTGGGGGTGTTTGATGAGATGAAACTCAAACGCGGCTTCGGCATAACGACGCAGGGCCGGCTCGTCAATCAAAGTGTCCCACTCGCGGGTGTAGTCCACCGTCAGGCGGACTATGGCCCCGTCCAATACTTCCGCTGTTGGTAAGGCGGACTTGAGTGTCTCGGTCACGTTTTCGGCAGACTCGAGTTTGATGCGCCGGTCAATGAACGGACGGATATTCTCCAGCTTGCGCCACTGGACCCTGGTCTTGCCACGCGTTATATCGGCAATGACGAAAAACTTGTCATCGCCCGCCTCGCCGAAGTCAACGCGCTCGATGGAGCCGGGATAAATGACCGGGGGATGGGCGTTCTCATTGAGGTCCTGCGGTTTGTGGATATGGCCGAGCGCCACGTAATCCAGCCGCGAGTCACGCACGAGCGAGCCGGGCAGAACCAGGTCCGCTCCCAGCATGACGGTCCGCTCCGAGCCGAATTTTGCCCCCTGGACGGAGGCGTGGGCGGTCAAGATGACGGGGATGGCCGGATCCGCTTTTTCCAGCCACATGTTGACGAGTTCGGTGAGCCGTTCCTCGATGTTTGTGAATACTTCGTCCGGGCCGGCATCCGTGGCGGCCATCAGCCCGGAGCGCGAGACCCACGGGATGGCGATCACCTGGACGGGCAGGCCGAGTTCGTCTGCGGAGAGGAATTGTGGTTTGGCCAGCACCGTAACGTGGGGAATGTCGAGCGTTTCGAATTCCTGGATGGCGTTGGCGCGGCCCAGGGCAGGGGAAAGGTCGTGGTTGCCGACCAGCAGCAGGGTCCGGATGCCCGCCTTCGAGAGACGGATGATGCGTTTACCCCATTCTCGCTGGAAAGTGGGGGCCGGGGTGCGGTCCCTGTAGGCGTCCCCGGCAAAGATGACCAGGTCCACTTTTTCGGCAATCGCGGCCTCGATGATGGCGTCGAGGGATTTGAGGAAATCCAGCACGCGCAACGGGAGGCCCGTTTCAAGGTCGTGGCGGCCATAGTTGGCCATATCGATGTGCGCGTCGGCAAAATGCAGAACTTTCATATTATGGGGCGATACCCCATTGCGCCAGTACATCCAGAGCAGGCTGGAAGCCGGGATGGTAATGGACGGCTTGGCGCATATCTTCGTAGGCTTTGTCGTAGTAGCCGAGGTCGGCTTCAGCCAGGGCGCGCCAATAGAGGGTCTCTTCGAGAACGCGGTGAGAGAAGAGGGTCGCCTCGGTCTTATCCGCCAGGTTGATAACATCCTGGTAGCG
>JAPLGV010000317.1 GCA_026389975.1 Chloroflexota bacterium | reverse complement strand
TGTTCGGGCAGGATTCGAACCTCGTCGAATTACTTTTATCAGATGTGTAACGACTTAAGCAGGGGTACCTAATACGAAGTCCCCGGCATTAGGCCGTGACTTTTTACTCTTTGCGCTACCATTTGCATCCTGGTGTGTTATAGATACGTACCCATTTGCCAATGGAGGAACAATGAAGAAAAAAGGGTTTCGTTTTGTTGTGCGGCTGGTGAGCGGGCTGGCAATCCTTGCCATTCTGCTTTCCGCCTTCGGCGTGGTTACTGCCCGCCAGTCTTTCCCGCAGACGGATAGAGAAATCCAACTCTCCGGTCTGGAAGGTCCGGTGGACGTCTACCGGGATAATATGGGCATCCCGCACATCTATGCCGCCAGTCTGCACGATCTGTTCATGGCGCAAGGTTATGTCCATGCCCAGGACCGTTTCTGGCAGATGGACTTCTGGCGGCACATCGGCTCAGGCCGTCTCTCCGAGATGTTCGGCGACTCGCAGGTGGAAACCGACACTTTCCTGCGCACGCTTGGCTGGCGTCAGGTTGCCGAGCAGGAACTGGCAACCTATGATCCCGAGTCGGTTGCCATCCTGGAGGCCTATGCTGAGGGGGTCAATGCCTACCTGGCGGATCACCAGGGTACGGCCATCAGCCTGGAATATGGGATCCTGAAAATCCTGACCCCCGGTTACAAACCCGAACCCTGGACCCCGGTCAACACGTTGACCTGGGCCAAGGCCATGGCCTGGGATTTACGCGGCAACGTGGACGAGGAGATCGAGCGCGCCATCCTGCTCAAGACGCTCACCCCGGAACAGGTGGCGCAACTCTTCCCCTCTTATCCGGCTGACCACCCGGTCATCATCCCCGGGATGGGACGGGCCGCGACGATCCCGTCCGCCGGGCGCAGCCTCCCGGACCTGGACTGGGCCTCCGTCCAGACGCGTTTCTCAGCCCTGGATGCACTCCTGGGCCCATCCGGAGCAGGCATCGGGTCCAATTCGTGGGCGGTTTCCGGGTCCCTGACCGCCACTGGGATGCCGCTGCTTGCCAACGATCCGCACCTGGGCATCCAGATGCCTTCCATCTGGTATCAAATCGGCCTGCACTGCCGTCCGGTGTCTGCGGCTTGCCCGTGTGAAGTCGCCGGGTTCTCCTTTGCCGGCGTGCCGGGCGTGGTGATCGGCCACAACCAGAACATTGCCTGGGGCTTCACCAACACCGGCCCGGACGTGATGGATCTTTTTATCGAGAAAATCAACCCGGATAATCCCAATCAGTACGAAAATAACGGTCAGTGGGTGGACATGACTCTGCGGACCGAGACGATTACCGTCGGCGGCGGAGAGCCTATCCCATTGACCGTGCGTTCCACCCGGCATGGCCCGATCATTTCGGACACCGGTGGTGATTGGACGGATTTCAGCCAGCAGGCAGGTATCGAACTGCCCGAAAACTATGCCATTTCCCTGCGCTGGACGGCGCTCGAACCTTCCACCATCTTCCAGGCCATCTGGGGCTTCAACAAAGCCGCCAATTGGGACGATTTCCGACAGGCGGCGAGTAAGTTCACCACCCCGGCCCAGAATCTGTTATATGCCGATGTACAGGGTAATATCGGTTACCAGATGCCGGGCAATATTCCCATCCGCAAGAACGGGGACGGGACGCTGCCCGTCCCCGGCTGGACGGACGAGTACGAGTGGACCGGCTATATTCCCTTTGATAAACTGCCCTATGTTTTCAACCCGTCCAAGGGTTACATTGTCACGGCCAACAACGAAG
>JAPLGV010000388.1 GCA_026389975.1 Chloroflexota bacterium | reverse complement strand
GGTTGTAGAGACTCTGTTCGCTGACCAGGCCCATGAAATGCCGGGCTTTGGCGGTCTCCTGCGCCTGCGTGATGTGCCAGCCCGCAAAATTAGATGAGCCGACGTAAATCACCTTGCCCTGCTGGACAAGCACCTCCATGGCCTGCCAGATTTCCTCCCAGGGCGTGAGACGATCCACGTGGTGCATCTGGTACAGGTCAATGTGGTCGGTCTGCAACCGCTTGAGCGAACCTTCCAACGCCTGGCGGATATGCAGGGCTGAGAGGCTCGATTCGTTCGGCCAATCGCCCATCTTCCCGTAGACTTTGGTGGCAAGCACAACTTTCTCGCGTCGTCCGCCACCCAGGGCAAACCAGCGCCCAACGATTTGTTCGGTGACACCCTCGCCGGTCTTCCTGCCGTAGACGTTGGCGGTGTCGAAGAAATTAATGCCCAGTTCGAGAGCCTTGTCCATGACGGCGAATGAGTCCTTCTCCTCCGTCTGTGGACCGAAATTCATCGTCCCCAGGCACAGCCGGGAGACCTTTAAACCAGTACGACCAAGTTGCGTGAATTCCATATTTTCCTCCAAATGGGTATGGGCGCACGGTGTGCGCCCATACAAAATATTAATGCCCGCAGTGCAAGCAGTTCCCGCCGCCGCACGAATCACACGACGGCTCGGACATACCTGAGATGGCTTTGCCGCCGCTCTCGGCAAAAAAGACTGACAGTTTGCGTTTGGTATGCTTCCCGCCGCAAACCGCACATGGGATGGGCGCGTCGGACTGGCTCATCGGGCGAATGGTTTCAAACACTTTTTCGCATTCCTGACAGACATATTCATAAATGGGCATAATCACCTCGATGTGTAGGTACGACTTACCCGCAGGGCGCTTCGCGGAGTCGTTACTAGACCTCTTGCAAAAGTGGGTTGTAGTGGCGACTTCAGTCGCTTTTTGTCACGAAACTAACGACTGAAGTCGTTACTACAAGATGTTTTTTAAGTTATGCAAGATATCTACTGCATTTTAACCCTTTTTACTTCCGGTTGAAATCGGCAGGAATTTCGCCCCAGGCTTTGGTGTCCCATTTCAAAATGGGACTGGCCGTTTTATGTTCGGCCAGCCAGTCCTCGGCGCGGTTGATGAGTTCGAAGAGCGGTGCGTTCGTTTCGTCGGCTGCAAGTTCGGTGTTGCATTGCTTCGCTTTCACCCAGGCAATGGCCGTCTCCGAATCCGAGTAGACCGGCAAAGCGCTTCCCTGCTCTTCGAGCAGTGCCAGCGCGTGGACAATTGCCAAAAATTCGCCGACATTGTTGGTGCCGTTTTCGTATGGCCCCTGCCGGAAGATTTCCTTCCCGGAGCGAAGGTCAACGCCGCGATATTCCAACTGTCCGGGACTGCCGGAGCAGGCGGCGTCCACCACAACACTCTCGGCGACCGGCGGGTTGGGGGCGAACAACCATTCACCGCTGGAAACGGCTTTGCCAACATGGGCAGCATACTTTCCCCGCAAGGCCTGCTCGGCGGCGGCGCGGCTGGTAAAGGACTTGTACTGCGCGCCGGTAACCCCCTGTACCTGCACGGCACATGCTTCCCAACTGGAGAAAACCCCGGTCCTGCGCCCTTTCCAGACCACGTAGAATTTCGGTTTTTCAGCCATCCTGTTTACTTATCGCTTATTTCTTTTGCCGTGGAATCCATCTCTGTCAATACGGACGGGATCTCATCCACCGGGATGTTGGTTTGAAAAATAACTTTTGTCCCATCCTCCAGCACATAGCGGACCTTGCGCCAGGAGGCCAGTTGCGGCACCCCTTGAGCCAGGGACAGATCCCCGACTGCCGCGTCCCATTGCGGGGAGGCAGTGCGGTATGGGCCGATCATATCCAGCACAGAATTGAGCAGCGGGAAGAGCCCGGTCGCTTCCACCCACTGGGCCTGGTTTTCCGGCGAGAGCAGCCAGCGGGCAAACAGCCAGGCCGCCAGTTGTTTCTCTGGCGTGGATTTCAGCACGCTGTATGATGGGCCATAGGTTACCAGCACACTCCCGGTAGTGCCTGGGAAGGGCACCAGCGTCCACTCGTCGGCGTTGTTTAGGCGGGACATGGATTCGTTCGCCATCGGCACTTCGGCCAGGTCGCCGCTGACGAAGAGCGCTGTACGGGAAGCAAAAGAGTCATAAGGAGTCTCGCTCGGCCAGGCACAGTAGTCAATGTTCATCTTCTTCAAAAATTGCATGGTGGCCAGGTTCTGGTCGCTAAGAAAACGATAATCCGTTCCGTCGGTGACGCTACCGCTGAAGGCCAGCAGCCAGGAGTAGATCGTTTGCCAGTGACTGTCCACCACCCAGCCGCCCTTGCCATCGTTGGTCACATCATTATCGGTGCGGAAGGAGGCATTGGCCTCGCAGGCTTGCTGGCGGAACTCATCTGCCGTTGCGGGCGGGCTATCGAAGCCCAGTTCGTGCGCCCAGGTCTTGTTATAGAACAGGAAGCGGGCCGAACGCTGCGCCGGGACACCCAACTGCTTCCCGTCCAGGTTATCCTGCGCCCAGAAGACCGGCGGGAAATCGGCGATAACGTCATTCCCCGGACCCCAGGCCGGGTCGCCGAGATAGGGGGACAGATCCACGACCGAAGCGGAGGCGTCCCACGCCAGAGTCTGCTCCGGCAGGGCGGCCACCAGGTCGGGGGTCCCGCCGGATTCGAGGGCGTCGTTGACTGCATCGAACAGGGTCGTGTAGTCGCCGTAACCGGTCTGGGTGACGACGAACCCCCACTCGTTGACGGCGTTGAACCGGGCAACCTGGTTGGCAAAAACGTCAGCGGCTCCTCCGCTGAAGGCGTGCCAGACCTGGAGGCTGACCCCGCGTAAAGCCGCCGGGTCCACATCGATGGGCGGAGTCTGCGCGGGGGTGACTGTGGGGGTGGGGACGGTCGTCTCGGTGACAGTGGGCAGGTACACGGTCGAGGCGGGCGTTGGGGTGCCCGGGCTGCAAGCAGAGAGCATCAGCACTGCAAGCAGGACAAGCATCAGGGAACGAAGTGCGTGGATTGTCATCTAGAAGATCACAAAGGGAATGGGGGTCAGGACGAGCAGGAAAACCACCAGGATGACCACCGCCAGGCCCTTGCGTCTGGTGTCGAGCTGTGTGATCTGGTCAAGCGGTTCGGCGTGGGAACGGCCCACCCAGAAGATGAGAAAAGCCCACAGCCACCAGCCACTCCACAAGAAGCCAAGCAGGAGGGTGGCAACCAGGATGACCGGGAAGACTTTCCCGACACGCTTGCCGAACAGGGCATAGAGCACGTGACCGCCATCCAGTTGGCCGGCCGGGATGAGATTAAGGAAGGTGACGAGCAGCCCCGCCCACCCGGCCCATGCGACCGGGTGCAGCACCACATCCTGCCCGCCGACCGGGATGGGGTGGCCGGTGAGAATGTAATGGGTCCAGTAAAGCAAGGGCGGCACATCGTAACTGGCCGGAGAGGGCAGGAGTTCGCCTTTGACGATGTATTTCAATCCCAGGTAAAGCAGGGAATTGCCTTCCAGCAGGTTGTCTTCCGGGCAGGAATAGGAGTCGCCGATATTGGCACTGTTGGGGCAGACGTCCGGGCTGTTAGCAGTCTTGGTGTAATAAGTATTCTGCGTAGTCTCCACGGGGGAAAGTGCCAGTCCCAGGATGAGCACCGGAATGGCAACCACCAGTCCAGCCAACGGACCGGCGATGCCGAGATCGAATAAGGCACGTTTATTTTTAGGGAGTTGTTTTAACTGGATGAAAGCACCCATTGTTCCCAGCATGCTGACCGGCAGGGGAATGAAATATGGCAGCGAGACTGCCGCGCCGCCCGCCCGCCCGACGAAATAGTGCCCGAACTCATGCGCCAGCAGGATACCCAACAGGCTGACGGCGAACGGCCAGCCGACCCACAGATGCGTGACCCAGACCCAGATCTGACCGAAGGTGTCCTCTGGCAAAGGGCCGCGGTAACTATACTGCGCCCCGGCAAACAGGACGCTCAAAAGGGTCAGAACAAACAGGAGAATGTTGACCCATACGCGTCCCGGCTTGGGTTGGATGGTGCCGCGCATCAACAGGATAGTCTGGCGCTCGTCCTCGATTCGGAAGAGCGGGGTGATATCATATGGAAGCAGGGCTGCGGCCAACTGGTCATAGGCTTCGATCGAGTCGCGGGTCAATTCGCCCCGGTAGCGCAGGAAATAGCCCTTCGTCGGGTCGCCGAGGGTGACCTCTGCAACGCGGAAGACACGTGCGACGACGGATGTCAGGATTTCAGAATCGGGCAAAGTCATTTTATCACCTGTAAGCTTGACAATGGACGGTAGATAACGGCCGATGGCCT
Source organism: Chloroflexota bacterium (assembly GCA_026389975.1). Classification (GTDB taxonomy): domain Bacteria; phylum Chloroflexota; class Anaerolineae; order Anaerolineales; family Villigracilaceae; genus UBA877. The sequence continues at coordinate 1,321 of JAPLGV010000388.1, read as the reverse complement.
GTTGTCTATCGTCCATAATGATAGGCGGGAGTGGATGGGGGTCGAACCCACCGCGGCCCGCAACGCGACCCGCCACCGGTGTTGAAGACCGGGAGGCCCTCCGGGACCTAACCACTCCCAGCGATAAGGATAATCGAAGGAGAAAGGTTTGGCAAGGATATAAAAAAATTGAGGAGGTAATTGAACTGCCTTCCCAACTTATATACCTGGATGGATCAAGGCGCAACCAGGCTCAGAGTATGGCGCGCTATGAGGGGCGGGTCATTTTTACGCGATCATTGCCCCTTCCAATTTCAACAGCCATGCCTTTGTCTTCACTCCCTCCGCCATGCCGTAGCCATGCAGCTTCCCATCCATGCCGATCACGCGATGACAGGGGAGCACCAGCGGCATCGGGTTGGTGGCTTCGGCGCGTCCCACTGCCCGCGCCGCGCGCGGCCTGCCGATGTGTCTGGCAATTTCTTTATAAGTGCGTGTCTCGCCGTAAGGGATTTCGTAGGTGGCGTGCAGCACCGACTTCTGGAATTGCCGCAGCACCGTCCAGTCAATGACCAGGGTGAAAGCCCGCCGCCGGCCGGATAGATATTCCTTCAACTGCTTTGCGGCCTGGCGGACGTGCCCCGGGGCGTACTTGACGGTCCGCTTGAAGCGCCTGGTGAGATAGGCATCGAATTCTGCTCGGGTCAGACCCCATTCCACTGCCACCAGTCCGAGGTCCGAGGCAGCCAGCCAGAACCTTCCCAACGGGGTCTTGCCAGTCTGACCGATGTAGAGTTTATCCATCGCGCCTCCTCGCCCCACCCTCCCGTAAGTGATTCGGGACTTCGCCGTCCCCTCCCCATTTCAAAAACCAGAAATGGAGAGGGGTGCAGGGGATGGGTCAATAATTCGTTGTCCGGTCAATCAGGCCGCGCTCGCGCACCCGCCGGTCGCAGGCGCGGAAGACGAACACGGAGATCACCCCGAACAGGAGCGAAAGCCCAACCAGGAACCCGAGTAATTCCAGATTACTGAAGCGGGTCAGGGTCGGGAAAACCTGGGCCACGTTCCCAATCAGCGACCGGCGCATCAGTTCCAGCCAGTATATGATGGGAATGGCAAAGGATGGCATGAAATACTCCGGAAACGAAAAAAAACGATTATAAAATTGTCATATTGGCGTAGGGGAAGCGTAGGGGAAGCGTCAAGTACATATTAGACCCAGATGGTAAGATATTGGCGTAAGGCGATTTCTCTTCTCCTCCTTTCAAGAGAGCCGGGGCCGGCGTCCCCGGCTCTCACGATTCTACTGCTTTTTGCATTAATATGTGAACTTTGAACG
>JAPLGV010000170.1 GCA_026389975.1 Chloroflexota bacterium | reverse complement strand
TGGCATCCGGTAGCATGGTGTAGTATTCGAACCTCGTCGAATGCCTTTTTACTGCTTCTTGCATTAAAAGGTGAACATCCCTGTACCGGAAGTCTCGGAAACAACTGGATTAGGGTTCAGTTATTTACGCAGTACCCTGTAAGTCCATTTCCTGCCATATGAAGGTACAGAAAACGGCGCACCAATTGGGGGTACTGTTCTCGCCCCCTCGCGTCTATGCTGCCAGCCTGGGGACGATGATCCCGGAGGCAGTGGAAGAATTGACCAACCTGGGTGCGGAACTGATCAAGACATAGGGCGGTTCTCCAGGCCGCCTCGGATAATGCGAATATAATAACCAGGAGGTCTGGAGTTCTTGTTCGTCTCCAGACCTCTTTCGTTTTCTTTCCTGCCTGCCGCAGGGCACTCCTGGACAACTCGCGGTACAATTCATGTCACGAATAAGCACTCGAATAGTTCCCGTTACCTCGTCAACTTGCAAAAAGAAATAGATGGGGCGTTCCTCTATGGTGTCCTGGCTGATTCCGAGAAATTGCCCAAAATGGCCGAGCTCTACCAGCGACTGGCCGCCAGCGAAGAAAAACACGCTGCAGCCTGGGAAAAGCGTTTGAAAGACGCCGGAATTAAATTTCCATCTCACAAACCAAGCGGGCGCGCCCGCATTCTCGGTGTGCTGGCGAAGCGTTTCGGGCCTCAGTTCGTGCTCCCCACCATTACAGGCAACGAGCAGGCGGATAGCCGCGCCTACGACAACCAGCCCGAAGCCGAGACCAATGGCATGTCTGCTGACGAGAAGTCCCATGCCCGCCTGCTGACGATGGTTGGCAGCAGTAAGAGCGGTCTCTCCGGTAGGACGGTGGCGATGTTGGAAGGCCGCCATAAAGCCAGCGGCGGCAATGCCCTGCGGGCGGCGGTGCTGGGTTCAAACGACGGACTGGTATCCATCTTGAGCCTGGTGATGGGTGTAGCCGGGGCAAATTTGAATAGCCACGATGTGTTCATCGCCGGGATGGCCGGCCTGCTGGCTGGCGCGGGGTCAATGGCGCTCGGCGAGTGGCTCTCGGTCCAGAGTTCGCGTGAGTTGTACGCGCACCAGATCAAGATCGAGAAAGAAGAACTGGAAAGTAATCCCGCTGAGGAGCAGGAAGAACTGGCGCTCATTTATCAGGCCAAAGGACTGCCTGAGGCGCGCGCCCGCGAACTTTCTGCCGCGATCATGACCACCGAAAAGAATTCCATCCTGGATACCCTGGCACGCGAAGAACTCGGCATTGACCCGCAGGAGTTGGGCGGCTCGGCTTATGTGGCAGCTTTCACTTCATTTTTACTGTTCTCCCTAGGCGCACTCTTCCCATTACTACCCTTCGCTTTCTTGAGTGGGAATATCGCCGTCTATACCAGCATGGGCGTCAGCGCGATTGCCCTGTTTCTGGTCGGAGCGGCAATCACCCTGATGACCGGGCGCAACGTTTTTTATTCTGGTTCCCGGCAGGTCATTATTGGCCTGGCAGCTGCCATCATCACCTACGGGATCGGTAAACTGATCGGTGTCTCTCTCGGTGGATAACGGCTTCGCCGCGCGCAACCAGCCGGAAGGTCCAGAAAGAATCGCAAATACCCGCTGTCAATCCAGACACCGGGGTTCTTTTCTGGGGTAAAATTCGCCCGTTCAAAAAATCATCCTTGGATAAAGACATGCCTACTCCCTACTGGGTTCAAGACGCCATTTTCTACCAAATTTTCCCCGACCGCTTTGCCAACGGTGATCCGGCCAATGACCCACCCAACCTGCAAAAGTGGGGTTCGGCGCCCACCACCTGGGGCTTCCAGGGTGGCGACCTGCGCGGGATCATCCAACACTTCGACTACCTGCTCGATCTGGGGATTACCGCGATCTACCTGAATCCCATTTTTGCCGCCACCTCCACGCACCGCTACAACACCAGCGACTACTACCAGATTGACCCCAAACTCGGCACGCTGGCTGATTTCCGCGCCCTGCTCGACACCGCTCATAGCAATGATGTGCGCCTCGTGCTCGACGGCGTCTTCAACCACGTCGGGCGCGGCTTCTTTGCCTTCGTAGATGTGCTCGAAAACGGTGAAAACTCCCCCTATAAGGGTTGGTTCCACATCAAAGACTTCCCTCTGGACGCTTACGATGGCGGCCAGCCGGAAAATTACCTGGGCTGGTGGAACCACAAAGCCCTGCCAAAACTTAATACCTCAAACAAGCAGGTCCGGAAGTACATCTTCGATGTGGCTCGTTACTGGATCGAACAGGGCATTGACGGCTGGCGCTTGGACGTACCCAACGAGATTGACGATGATGGTTTCTGGGCCGAGTTCCGCCGGGTCGTCCGCGCCGCCAACCGGGATGCCTATCTGCTCGGCGAAATCTGGGACGTGAACCCGCGCTGGGCCGATGACAAACACTTCGACGGCCTGATGAATTACCCGGTGCGGGATGCCCTGTTGGCTCTACTCCAGGGCCGCGAAAATGCCATCCAGTTCGGCGAGCGCATTAACGGGTTGTTCAAAGCCTACAAACCCGAAAACCTGTCCGCCATGTACGTCCCGCTCGACAGCCACGATACCGAGCGCTTCAAGACCCTGGTCGGCGGGAATACCGATAAGCTCAAACTGGCTTTCCTCTTTCAGATGGCTTTTCCCGGTGCACCGGCGGTCTATTACGGCGACGAGATCGGGCAGGAAGGCGGAAAAGATCCAGACTCGCGGCGTGCTTTCCCCTGGAAGGAAGCCGACTGGAACCAGGAGCTGCGCGCCTGGGTCAAGACCCTTATTGCGCTGCGAAAACGGACCCCCAGCCTGCGCCGCGGTGACTACCTCCGTTTGCTGGCCGAAGACGGTCACTACGCCTTCGCCCGCACTCTGGGCGAAGACAAAGTTCTCGTGGCGCTGAATGCCACCTCACGGGCTCGCCAGATCGAGGTCCCCTGCGCCGCTCTGGGTTGGGGTGAGGGACGCGCCGTCCAGGGCCTCATCAGCGGCGAGAAGTATACTGTCAGTGGAGGCAAATTATCCTTGAATCTTTCTCCCTGGAGCGGCGTATGGATCGGGTGAAACGTCTCGTACGTGTACGGTCTCGGGACACCCTCCATCGCCGGGTTCGTAGTGTTTCTACTGGTCGCCGGGATAACAGCGTATGCCATAAAACACTCGTAGGCGCAGCGCTCCCCTCACTTACATCACTAAATCCGGCCAAGCATTCCCCAATTTGCCTTATAAAAAGTCCCCCTCGATTCGCCCCTGGAAGGTCCGCAAATCACCAATATGGAAATTTTCCGAGCCTACATTGAATCCTATTTGAAAAACCACCCCCAGATTCATACCAAAAAGATGGACTTGATCGTTCGCGAACTTGCCCCCACCTCGACCGGTTTACCGGTTGAACTAATTGTCTTCACCAAGACCATAAATTGGAATGAGTACGAGCGCATCCAGGCCGAGATCATTGACCACCTTCTTGCTGCTGCAAGGTTCTTCGACCTGCGCCTCTTCCTAGATCCGGCCGGTTCTGATTTCGCCAGAGCCCTGCGCACCTGACAGTTTCTCGCTGGTTGCCAACCGCTCTTCTCAGCCCCAGACTGCTTTCACCAACTCCGGCAAGATTTCCCCCGATTTTCCCTGGAAAAAATAATCCACCGAGGGCGTCAGCGGCGTCTCTTCAGCGTTGACCTCCACGACGACCGCGCCGATCTGTTTGGCCAGCAATGGCAGCCTGGCCGCCGGCTTGACCAGCCCCGAGGTGCCAACCGAGAAAAAGACCTGACACGTCCGCGCGGCTTGCACAGCGGTTGCTAGTTCATCGCTCGGCAGCATTTCCCCGAACCAGACCACGTCCGGGCGTAGTTTCGCCCCACAGGTGGGACAGGTTGGCGCTTTGCCTGGTAGTTCTTCCCATTCCGTGAACACGCCACAGCCGCGCGAGCATTTGATGCGCGTAATATTGCCGTGTAACTCGACCACACTTTTACTCCCAGCGTGTCGGTGCAGGCCATCCACGTTCTGGGTGATAAGCGTAAAGTGCGGCACATGCCGCTCCATCTCGGCCAGGGCAAAGTGACCGGCGTTGGGCTGCACCTCGCCCGCTTTCAGCCGCCGCGCAGCGTAGAATTCCCACACCAGTTCCGGGGTCCGCTCAAACGCTTCGGGCGTGGCCAGGTCTTCGGGCCGGTACTGCGCCCACAGCCCGTCCGCCGTGTCGCGGAAAGTCCGCAACCCGGATTCCTGTGAGACGCCCGCACCAGTCAGCGCGGCGACATGCGCAGAAGAACGCAGGAAAGTGATGAGTTCGGGAGGAATTTCCATTTATAATCTTGCATTAGTGAGTCCACTGCAATAAGGTCTTTAACACGAAGGACACGACGTACGCAAAGGATAAGTGATGAAGGCTTTTCCTTAGTGCCCACCTGTCCCCGGTATTTGGGGGTTCGTGACCTTTGTGTGTAGATGGTTTTTGCAGTAGAGTCATTAGTTCATGGGTTTTCGCGCACGCCAAAAGCCCACTCGAAATTCGTCCCGAGCGTGTTGGCCTGGTAAAAGCGCTCATCGGACGGAGACAGGCTGGCGGCGGTTACCGGGGAAATCAGGGGGATTGGCTTTCGGCGATACAGCCGCTGTGCGATTTCGGCGATCCCGGTTTCATTCCACATCCATTCCGGCACAAACAGCGACAGGTCCAGCGGACGAGTGTAGCCGCGCAAAGTTTTCCGCTTTTCGGTGTTGGTGTAACTCTCGAAATACGTCATTGCCAGTTCGCGCAGGCTGCGGTAGACCGGCTCACGGAAACGCAGGAAGGCGTAGTTCGATTTGGCAATGCAGCCCCAGTTTCCATTGTGCTGGAACAGTGCCAGCACGTGATCATCGTCCGCACCGGGCTCAGGCACCAGGTCCAGGATGAGCGGACGGTGGCCGAGACGCGCCAATGCCAGGGCGGCAAAAATCCCGCCGTCGAGACAGTGCGCCTGCCCATCGGTCATCACCCGCAGCGGCGATCGGTTGAGTTCCTCGGCGATGTAAGGGATGCTGTCAAGGTAAGCCTGGATGTCTGCCGGGCTGGACAGGTGCCGGAAGGTCTTTAACAGATTGGAGGTAAGCCGGGATTCGAATTCAGAAATGATAATCATATTCCACCTTATTGTACATCAGAACAAGACATGATGTAAAATAAGACATGCCGGCCATCCAGGTTACCAATCTCACCAAAACCTTCCGCACCAAACACAAAGCCGCCGGGTTGGGCGCCAGCGTACGTTCGCTGTTCCGACCGGAATATAAAACTGTCGAAGCGGTGCGCGGTCTGTCCTTCGAGATGGAATCGGGCGAATTGCTCGGCTTCATCGGCCCGAACGGAGCCGGCAAGTCCACTACCATAAAAATTCTCACCGGCATTCTGTTCCCCAGCGGAGGCGAGGCCAAAGTCCTCGGCTACGTCCCCTGGAAACAGCGCCAGAAACTGGCCTATCACATCGGCACCGTCTTCGGACAGCGCCCGCAGTTGTGGTATCACCTGCCCGCCATTGACACGCTGACCCTGTTCGGTAAAATCTACGAGATGGAAGACCGTGAGACCAAGCGCTATTCGGAAAAATTTACGAGCTGGACGACCGCGAGACGAAGAAGCGCATCGCCTTCCTGGCCGAAGCCTTCGAGATCGGCGACCTGCTCGAGACGCCGGTGCGCAAGCTCTCGCTCGGTCAACGCATGCGCTGCGAAGTGGCCGCCTCGCTCCTGCACAAACCCAAACTACTCCTGCTCGACGAACCCTCCATCGGGCTGGACGTGGTCGCCAAACAGCACTTCCGCGACGCCCTGCGCGAGATGGCGAAACAGGAAAACGTTGGCGTCCTGCTGACCTCCCACGACGCCGGAGACCTGGAAGCTCTGTGCAAACGCGTTATCATCATCAATCACGGGCAGATTGTCTACGAAGACAAAGTCTCGACCCTCAAGCGCTCCTTCCTGACCTCGAAACTGGTCGAGGTGCGTTACGCCGAGCAAATTCCCACCGACTTCCACATCGAAGGCACCGAGACGCTCAAGGTGGCCAAGGAACGCTACGGGGTGAAATTGCGCTTCGACACACGCACCACCCCGGTCGAGAAAGTGATGGCCGCCCTCTCCGGCGCTGGGACGCTGGTGGACATCACCGTCTCAGACCCGCCACTGGAAGAGGTCATTGCCGAGATTTACGGGTCCGCAGTGTAGGGGCGCAATATATTGCGCCCCTACAACGGCAAAATCATGAAAAAATATTTCGCCATCTTCAAAATCAACCTTCTCAACAGCCTGGCCTACCCCGCCGAACTGGTGACGCGCTCCGCCATGATCCTGCTCTTCATGTGGATATTTTTCCAGTTGTGGAGCATCACCTTCGCCGCCGCCGGTTCGGACATCATCAATGGCCTGAGCCTGCGCGACACCATGCGGTACCTGCTACTGGCCGAGTCCCTCGAACTGGGCCGCCCGCGCCTGGCACGCGTCATCTCCGAGCAGGTCAAGGACGGCTCCATCGCCTACCTCCTGAACAAACCCTACAACTTCCTACTCTATCAACTCTCCAGCGGACTGGGCGAATCCCTGCCGCGCATGGGCATGTTGTTCGTACAGGGTGGCGCGCTGGTCTGGGCCATGGCCGGGCCGCCCCCGGACCTGGTCAATTGGCCGCTGGCTCTCGTCGCGCTGGTCGGAGCCTGGTTATTGCACTTCTGCGTCAACGCCCTCATCGGACTGGCGGCCTTCGTCGCCGAGGAAGTAGCGCCCTTCGAATGGATCTACCAGAAATTCACCTTCGTTCTGGGCGGGATGCTCATCCCGCTGGATTTCTATCCGGCCTGGCTGCAGACGATTGCCAAGTCCCTGCCGTTCGCTTACATGATGTACGGACCGGCGCGCCTGTTCGTCCGGCCTGACATGCAGCTTTTCGCACAAATCATAACCGGGCAACTCCTCTGGCTGGCCGTGCTCGGCAGCTTACTGGCGCTGGCATTCTCACGCGGGATGAAAAGGCTGGCAATCAATGGAGGCTAACAACCCGAAAATTCTACTTTTTGTTTTTTGCTTTTTCCTTTATGTTTCGCCTGTCCCCGCTCTTTGGGGGTCGTGCCTTTTGGGGTAGACAAATGCTCCGCGAATTAAAATTCCTCCTCTCGCTCTGGAAAACCAACCTCGCCGCGGCGATGGAATACCGCGTCGCTTTCATCTCCCAGTCCTTCGGC
>JAPLGV010000019.1 GCA_026389975.1 Chloroflexota bacterium | reverse complement strand
TTTACTTCGTGTCCTTCGTGTTAAAGACCTTTTTGCAGTAGACTCATTTATGCAAGAAGCATTAGCTTGACAAAACGTCTTTATTCTGTCGTGAAGGTGATTTGGATCCAAGTTGATTTTCTACCAATCAGAAGAAACCATAATTTGGACATTGGTTTGGTTGTATCACCCTTTCGGGTTACATTTTCCAAGTATGTTAAAACCATGAAAATAGGTATTGGCTAATTGGCAAAGGTTCTGTATAATCAGAGTATTGGTCGAAGCAATCAAAGGAGCTTAAAATGAAAATCCTTGACTACTTGAAGAAACCGGTCGTGGCCGCTGCGCTTGGGTTCGTTGTGGGTCTGTTCATCGGCCTGGTGGTGCTGGGGTGGGGATTGTGGCCGGTGCAGTGGACGAACGCCGACCCATCCTCCCTGCGCCCAGATTTGCAGGAAGACTATTTGCGCATGACGATAGACTCATTCGTTTATAATCCCGTAAATGAGCTTGCCATTCAGCGCTATCAGGCGCTTGACTCGGAAGGACCGGCTGTTTTCGAAAGAATCAGGGCTGGGTATCCAGACCAGAACGCCATCCTGAATTTTGCCAAGGTGGTTCAAGTCACCACACCCACGGCGACCCCTACCCCTGGCAGTGGGCAGACGCCTGCAAAACCGGGCGCATTGACCAGTATTCTGATCATCGCTGGCGCGGTAATCCTGTTTGCCATTCTGGGATTTGCGGTTTTCAAATACTTGATCCCGCTCTTCAGGCATACCACATCTGACAGCCCGGCTAATCAGGCGCGTGATATTACTAACCAGACCGAAATGACCGATTATTCCGCCCAGGGCGACGAACAGCCAATCGCCCAATTCATGACCACTTACGTTCTGGGCGACGACCTGTTTGACGACTCCTTCAGCATCGACTCGCCGTCCGGCGAATTCCTGGGTGAGTGTGGCATTGGCATCTCGGAATCCATCGGCGTCGGCGAACCCAAAAAAGTGACCGCCTTTGAAGTCTGGCTGTTCGATAAGAACGATATCCAGACCGTGACCAAGGTGCTGATGAGTACCCACGCTTTCAACGATGTTGCCACTTTCCAGCGTCTGCAAGCCAAAGGTGAACCGTTCATGGTGGAACGCGGCAAGCAGGTTGTGCTGGAGACAGCCGCTCTGCAACTGGTCGCGACTGCTTCGGATTTGGAATACGGTCAGGGAGTGTTGCCGGAGGACAGTTATTTCGAGCGCCTGACGCTGGAGATTGCCGTCTGGCCGAAAGTTGTGACCCCGACCTAGAATCATTCGGGCGACCCATGCGGGTCGCCCGAAGTTTTTTTATTCGATCTTCAAGATTTTTAATCTGATATTCCCGCCCGGTGTTTCTGCCTCGACCATCTCGCCGACGCGGTGATCCATCAGGGCGCGCCCGATGGGGGATTCGTGGGATATCTTCCCGGCGCGCGGGTCGGCTTCCTGGGCGCCGACCATGTGGAAAACCTCCGGGTCGAAACCGTCTTCCTGGACGGTCACGTGCACACCAACCGCAACCACATTCTTCGGAGTACTCGTCACTTCAACGATGATAGCATTGCGCAGGGCGAATTCCAGTTCCTGGATGCGGCCTTCGAGAAAACCCTGGTCCTCCTTGGCTTTGTGGTAGTCGGCATTCTCCGAAAGGTCACCCATCTGGATGGCGTCGCGCAGACGGCGCGCCAGGGCCTCTCGCTGCGGGCCTTTCAACTCTCTAAGTTCGGATTCAATTTTGGCCGCTCCGGCGGCGGTCAGATAAGTGGGTTGTGTTTTAGGCATGTGACTCTCGCATGGTAGTCCCGGTTCCAGCACGGGGCGTGGTAGTCCCGGTTCCAGCACGGGGCGTGATAGTCCCGGTTCCAGCATATCATCCCGAATCTCCTACGGGACGGGGCGTGGTAGTCCCGGTTCCAGCACGGGGCGATGCGGTTATGGTTTGAGATAAGGGTCGTGGAGCCGGGCGTGCTCTTCGATGGCGTACCGGTCGGTCATCCCGGCGATGTAATCGCAGATGGTGCGTTCCAGACCTCGCCCAGGAATCCACTGCTGGACGTGGTCGGGCAGGATGAGCGGTTCGGCCAGGTAGGCAGTGAACAGGTCGGCGACGATGTGTTCGGCTTTAACCTGCATCCGCACTACGCGGTAGTGGCGGTAGAGTTTGGTAAACAGGAAGTCCTTCAGTTCACGGTTGCGGCGCTGCATGTCTTCGCGATAACCGATAATGTTGTACGTTAACCTCTGGATGTCGAGAGCAGACTTCACCCCGCTTTCCTTCAAGCGAGTGTCGGTAGCCTGGATCATGTCGGTCACCAGCAATCCGACCAGGTTGCGGATCATGCTGTGGCGTTCCAGGTCTTGCAGGAGCGGGCCGCTCCAGTTGTAAGTCTCGGTCAGGATTTCCCATAAGGCGATGCCGTCCAGCATTTGCGGGGTGATCATCCCGGAGCGCAGACCGTCATCCAGGTCGTGGGTGGTGTAGGCCAGTTCGTCGGCCACGTTACAGATTTGCGTCTCCAGATTGCCGCGCAGTTCGGGGCTGAACTCGCGGGCGTCTGTCAGGTCGTACTCGGACTCGTGCTTGACCATGCCCTCGCGCGTTTCCCAGGTCAGATTCAGGCCGGGAAATTCCGGGTAACGTTGTTCGAGTTCGGTGACAATCCTGAGTGACTGCTTGTTGTGGTCGAAGCCGCCAAAGTCTTTCATCAACTTACTCAGTGTATATTCCCCGGCGTGACCGAAAGGCGAATGACCCAGGTCGTGCGCCATGCAGATGGCTTCCACTAAATCTTCATTGGCGCCCAGTGCACGCGCGATGGTACGGCCCACCTGGGCCACTTCCAGCGTATGCGTCAGGCGCGTGCGGAAATAATCGCCTTCAAAATTAATGAAGACCTGCGTTTTGTACTCCAGCCTCCGGAAGGCAGTAGTGTGCAGCACGCGGTCGCGGTCGCGCTGGAAAGCGGTGCGGTAATCCGGTTCGTTATCCAGGTAGGCGCGGCCCTTGCTGTCCTTACTGCGCTCACCGTACGGTGCAAGGCTGCGGTCTTCGATTTCTTCGAGTTCCTGGCGGGAAAACATAATCTACTCTCTTTCAGCGAAAGTCCCGGTTCCAGCGGGGTAGTCCCGGTTCCCGCGTGGTAGTCCCGGTTCCAGCACGGGGCGTGATAGTCCCGGTTCTAGCGTGGTAGTCCCGGTTCCTGGACGGGGCACGGGGGACGGGGCACGGGGT
>JAPLGV010000418.1 GCA_026389975.1 Chloroflexota bacterium | reverse complement strand
TTCCACGTTCTGGCGGCTGGGCTTGAATATGTGACTCTACTGCAAAAACCATCTAAACACAAAGGTCACGAACCCCCAAAGACCGGGGGCAGGTGGGCACGAAGGAAAAGCCTTTATCACTTATCCTTTGTTTACTTCGTGTCCTTCGTGTTAAAGACCTTTTTGCAGTAGACTCATTTATACAAGAAGCAGTAAAAGTAAGGGAACAGTGAACGATAAACGTTACTGGGTTGGCTTCAATCTGGTCAAGGGCATTGGGGCAGTACGCCTGCAAGCCCTGTGCAACCATTTTGGCGACTTGGCTCTGGCCTGGCAAGCCCCGGCGGATGCGCTCCAAGCCGCCGGACTCAGTCCGAAACTGGCCGAGCGTGTGGCTCAGGTGCGTGCCGGCGTGGACCTGGACAAGTACCTTACCAAGGTTATGGCGCAGGGCATTGAAATCCTGACCTGGGACGACGAACTTTATCCACCGCGTTTGAAAGAAATTGACCAGCCGCCGCCTGTCCTGTACGTGCGTGGCGCATTAACAACCGAAGATTCCTGGGCCGTTGCCGTGGTCGGGACGCGGCGAGTCAGCGCCTACGGGCGGCAGGTGGCCGAAGAAATAGCCTCGTTTTTGGCTGCCAATGGCGTGACCGTTGTCTCCGGGCTGGCGCGCGGCGTGGACGCGATTGCCCACCAGTCCGCGCTCAAGGCTGGGGGACGAACAATCGCCGTGCTGGGCTGCGGCGTGGACCGCATTTACCCGCCTGAACACGTCCAACTAGCCGAGAAGATGATGGCAAGCGGTGCGCTCATCAGCGACTACGCCCCGGGTACACCGCCGGACGCCTCCAATTTCCCGCCGCGCAACCGCATCATCTCCGGACTTTCGATGGCGACGGTGGTCGTCGAGGCGGGAGAGACCAGCGGTGCGCTGATCACTGCCCAGTTTGCCATTGACCAGGGCCGCGAAGTTTTTGCGGTGCCGGGCAATATCCTGGCTCCGCAGAGTAAGGGCACGAACAGGCTGATTGCCCAGGGGGCGCGCCCGATGCTCTCCGTCCGCGACCTGCTGGATGTGCTGAACCTGACGCGCGTCACCGAACAGCGCCTCGTGCGGAAGGCCCTGCCCACTGATGAAACCGAATCGAAGCTGATGAGCGTGCTGACTCACGAACCCCTGCATGTGGAGGAAATCCGCAACCAGACCTGTCTGCCGATCGAGCGCGTCTCGGCCACACTCGTAATGATGGAACTCAAAGGACTGGTGCGGCAGGTGGGTGGGCTGAATTATGTAGCAGTGAGAGAGGAACAGGCCGAGTACGACGTAGTCCCGGATCCAGCACGGGACGACGTAGTCCCGGATCCAGCACGGGGCAAGGCTTAGGTTATGAAACATACTTATGCGGTCATCATGGCCGGCGGCGGCGGAACCCGTCTTTGGCCCATCTCACGCAAGAAACATCCCAAACACGTTCTGCCATTGCTGGGAGAGCGCACCCTTTTCCAGAGCACCCTGGACCGTCTCGAAGGCTTTGTTCCCCCGGAACGGGTTTACATTGTCACCACCGCGGAACAGGAGCAGGAACTTAAGGCTCAGGCTCCACAGCTCCCGGCGGTTAATTTTTTAATTGAACCCATGCCACGCGGTACGGCCTCGGTCGTCGGGTTGGCGGCGGCAGTGCTGGCGAAACGTGACCCTGAAGCGGTGATGCTTGTCCTGCCTGCTGACCATTTCATCCGCAATCGCGACCTGTTCCATCTGGTTATGCGTGTGGCAGTCCAGGTGGCGCGCAAGGACTATCTGGTAACTCTCGGCATCACTCCAACTTTCCCGGCCACTGGCTATGGCTATATCCAGCGGGATGCTATCCTGCCGGAGAAATTTGATTACCCGGTCTACCGGGTGCTGCACTTCACCGAAAAACCGGACGAAGCGAAGGCCAACATCATGCTGGCGGACGGCGACCATTCCTGGAATTCTGGCATGTTCATCTGGCGCGCCGACCGCATCCTGGACGAATTTTCCCGCCAGATGCCAGACTTGAAAGCGGCTCTCGCCCGGATCGGGGCAGCCTGGGGCACGTCAGAGTCGGAGGCAGTCCTCAGGTCCGCCTGGCCGCGGCTCAAGCCGGAGACGATAGACTACGGTATTATGGAACATGCTGCCAACGTTGCCGTCCTGCCGGCCGGTGGATTGGAATGGAGCGACGTTGGCTCTTGGGATTCGCTGTTTGATGTGCTCCTGCCGGATGAGGGCGGAAATGTGGTCGTCAATAGCGAACATATGCCGCTTGAAACGCATAACTCCCTGGTCTATTCATCCGGGAAGAAACTCATCGTCACGATTGGCGTGGATGATTTGATCGTGATTGACTCGGGTGACGCGCTGCTGGTTTGTCACCGTGACCAGGCCCAGCAGGTGCGTCAGGTTATCGCAAACCTAAAAAAATCGCAGCGGGAAGATTATCTCTAGGAGTTGTCTCGTGGAAGCCTATTGTATGAAGTGCAAGATCAAACGGGAAATTGTTGACCCTCAAGCCTCGTTCAACGCTGCCGGTACGCCGGTTACGCGTGGCACCTGCGGTGTTTGCGGAATGAACCTGTACCGCACCGGCAAGACCGAAGCGCACGAAGGCATGCTAAAGCCGGAAAAAGTTGACAAGCGTAACGGCAAATTGGTCATTGTCGAGTCCCCGGCCAAGGCCAAGACGGTGGGGCGTTTCCTCGGCAAAGGTTACACCGTACGGGCCTCGGTCGGGCATGTGCGCGACCTGCTGCGCTCGCAGTTATCGGTGGATGTGGAAAATAACTATGCCCCGAAGTACCGCGTTCCAAATGAGAAGAAAGCCGTCGTTAAGGAACTCAAACAACTGGCGAAAGAAGCCGCTGAAATCTACCTGGGTACCGACCCTGACCGGGAGGGCGAAGCCATTTCCTGGCATTTGATGGAGGCCGCTGCAATTGACCCGAAACTGGCCAGGCGCGTGGTCTTTCACGAGATTACCGAGAATGCCATTAGAGAGGCATTCTCGAACCCGCGCGAAATTAACATGGAACTGGTCAATGCCCAACAGGCCCGGCGCGTACTGGACCGGCTGGTTGGATATAGCATCAGCCCGATCTTGTGGGAAAAGGTCCGCAGCCGCCTTTCGGCGGGACGCGTACAGTCCGTGGCTTTGCGTTTGATCGTGGAGCGTGAGCGCGAGATAGACGCCTTCAACTCGGTGGAATACTGGTCCATCGGGGCGGAATTGCGTCCGCAGGGCCAGAAGCAAACCTTCATTACTAAACTGGCGAAGATTGATGAAAAAGACCCCGAATTGGGAAGCGAAGAAATCGTCAAACCCCTTTTGGTGGATATGGAAAAAGCGCCTTATATAGTCACGCGAGTGAAGCGCGGCGAAAGGCGGCGCAAACCGTCCGCGCCGTTCATTACGTCAACGCTCCAGCAGGAAGCCTCCCGCAAATTTGGTTTTACCACCAAGCGGACGATGGGCCTCGCGCAGGGTCTCTATGAAGGCCAGGATGTTGGGGAAGGCGGTACAACCGGTCTCATCACCTACATGCGAACGGACTCGACCAACATCGCTGAGGTTGCGCGTAATGAGGTGCGGGCGTACATTGCCCAACGCTACGGTAACGATTTCCT
>JAPLGV010000342.1 GCA_026389975.1 Chloroflexota bacterium | reverse complement strand
GGAGTGCGCTGGAAGATTTCGAGCACACCCTGTAACTGTCCCTTGGCGATCAAGGGGATGGCATGGTAGGCAACAAATTTTTCTCCCTCCAGATATTGCAGCGGAACCGAGGCGGACCCGGAAACGGGATGCTCCATCACCTGCTCCACCGCATCGGCCTGTTGGAGGTCGTCAATGTTGATTGCACGACGCTGCAGCGCGGACTGTCCGGCCAATCCTTCTCCCAGCCGCACGTGCAACCCCTCGATGACATGGACGCGGAAGCCGCGCCCGGCGGCGTATTCGAGCATCCTGGTAAGCGGGTTGAACAAAAGCACTGCAGCAGCATCCGCCTTTAATTCCGTCATAACATGTTCCAGCACAATGCTCAGGGTGACATGCGTATCCACGCTGGCGCTGATGGCAGCCTCAATCGAATGCAGGGCAGAGAGGCGATGCATGCGTTGCTGGGTCTCTGTAAAAAGACGCGCATTTTCAATGGCTCCAGCAGCCGAGGATGCAAAATTAACCAGCAGGCGCAAGTCAGATTCAGTAAAAGCGGCTTTTCGTGAAGCGTTGTCGAGGGAAATGACGCCGATCACTTTCCCTTTGACGATCAAGGGAGCTGCGATTCCACTCTGCACTGCATCAATCTCTTCAATCTTGCCATTATAGGGGGCCTCATACCCGGCATGGGCGTCATCAATTTTGAGGGGGATTCGTTGGCGGGCAACGCGAGCAGCATACCCTTTTTGATCTGGGAGAACCAAGCCGATTAAACGGGGATCAGTATAACCAGACATGGCATGCAGGCGGAGTGCACCGTCCGGTTCTGTCAGGAGAATAGTCCCTTTTTCGGCTGCGGGGATTGCCTTTCTTGCGCTCGCCAGGATATTCTCAAGAAGAGGTTGCAGGTCAATAGCACTCGTTAAGGAGTCGCTCACCTGTGACAGTGATTCAAGGTCGGCCAGGCGGTGGCGGATTTCTTCAAACAGCCGGGCGTTTTCGAAGACAACGGCCGCTTCGGATGCCAGGGTCTCCATGAAGATCTGGTCTTCAACACTATAGACATCCGACTCGCGGCTCTGGGCCGATATCACGCCGATGATTTTATCTTGCGCGAGCAACGGTACTGACAGGACCGACCGAGTCGGTTCCGATCCGGCAACCAGGATGGGTTTCACCCCCCTGGATTTCTGCACATCCTTTATCCGCAGCGGCTTTTTGCTTTTTAGGACGCGCCCGGTAATGCCAGCCCCCACAGGCAGCCTGGTATTGGGGAGGCGGATCCCCCAGTCATACAAGTAGGGAGCCTCCACCTCGAGGCCATCTTCGGTTAAGAGAGAAACGGTAAAGGCTTCAGCCGGCATGACTTGCTGCACCGCATGGTGGAGGGCAATGCAAAGTGCTTCAATTTCCTGGCCGGCGCGAACAATTTCCAGACCGCCTTGATGCAGGGCGGCCTTGCGTTTTGCAGCGCTCACGGCTTCCTGGTACAGACGGGCATTCTCGAAGGCAATGGCCGATTGTGCCGCCAGCGTTTTCAGCAGGCGCTCATCTTCTGCGCTGAACCTGTTTGCCTGCCGACTTTCCACCGCGATGACGCCAATGGCCCGCTCCCCGATCATCATGGGGACATAAATTCCGGAGCGGATTTCCGGGAACACCAAAAGGTAGCGCTTATCCGCCTGCACATCCCCACTGCGGATCGTCTTACCATGTTTGAAAACCCAGCCGCTCAACCCCTGGTTGGGGGAAGCGAAAATCTTATTCAAACGGTCAATTTCAGCCTGGGTCTGATCGGGAGTCAGACCGGGTTTGTTGAGAGCCAGAAATTCGATGTGTTTGGTTTCAGGATGGACCAGGCCGATGGCTGCATGGTGCCAATCCAGTTTTTGCGAGAGAATTTCAATCATCTTCTGAGCAATTATTCCTGGTTCCAACAGGACGCTGAGGCTCAGACTGTTTTCATAGAGCACTTCCAGGTCGGCCACCCGGCGGCGGATCTCCTCTTCCGCCCGCTTTTGCTCGGTGACATCCAGCAGGGATACGACTGTGTGGGCTTCTTCTTCTTCTTCTTCTTCTTCTGCAAGAACTATTCTTGCCACGTTGAGGCGAAGAAGAAGCTCATCATTTTCGCTGCGATGGTTGGT
>JAPLGV010000485.1 GCA_026389975.1 Chloroflexota bacterium | reverse complement strand
CAACTTGGCATACAGATTGGGCGTGTCGGGTACGTAGCCGCTGGAGGCTTTGGCGAGCAGGGGCTGGGTCTGCACATCGTACCCGGCCACTTTGACCGTGCCCGAGGTGGGCTGGAGCAAGCCGACGATCATCTTGATGGTGGTGGTCTTCCCGGCGCCATTCGGACCGAGGAAGCCGAACACCTCGCCCCTGTGCACTTCCAGGCTGACATTATTCACGGCCATTTTGTCACCATAGAGTTTAACCAGATTGCGTGTTTCGATCAAAGTTAGTTCAGGCATACAGTCTCCAAAGAAAAGTATTAAGCAGATTTCCAAGGGTTGCTGAGATAGCAGGGGAAAAACGAAGAGGTTCGAATAGCCCAATATATTATACGTGCGATGCCCCCAAAAAATTCGCGGAATCGGTTTGGATAAAAATCCTGCCAAACCCAGAATAACTTGACGAGTTTTTGAAATTAGATTATTATCTAACATGTTAGATAATAATCTAATGTACAAATCAGCATGAACACCCTCCGCTGGAACTCTGGTACCGCCTACGATTTTTTTATCAGCCTGCTCGCGCTGCATCATGCCGCTGATTTCGGCCTGCGCCCCAACTGGACGGCGGGAGTACGGCAGCGCCTTTCCGTCCCCCAGCGCGAATTCCTGGAACGTGTCTACTCGTTTGCGTCTGTGCCGCTGGACTGGATCAGCAGCCAGCCAGAGCCGAAGGATGCTTTGCCCGTCTTGCGCCGCGCCGCGGAGCTCGCACCTGCTGACCGTCTCCAAATTCTGACCCTGCCGTTGGATATGCCTCTCGAAGTCCACGAAACATTGGCCCACATCGCCGAACGAGGATCGGTCACAGCCGAAGAAAAAGAGTTCCTGGGCCGTACTTTCACCCGCCGCAACAAGGTTCTTAAAGCCGCCGAGTTGGATAATTTACTCAAAGTCTGGATGAACCTGGACAAATCCAGTGAGCAAATCTCGACGACTTTGCAGGAATATTACGGCGCCTTTTTCGCCGATGAAGAGACCCGCATCCGCCCAGTACTACAAGCCGGGCTGGAACATGCCCGGGAATTGGCCGGGCGCGTAACGCTGTCTGCACTCGTGGAAGAACTCTCGCGCGGCGTCCATTTTGAAGATGTCGAATCAGCGAAGGAATTAATCCTGATACCGTCGTATTGGTCCACGCCATTCGTTTTCCAAACCAATCCGGCGGAAGGCAGCATGCAGATTGTTTTCGGCTGCCGTCCGGATGTCCAGAGCATAGCGCCTGGTGCGGAGACGCCCGACTTGCTGATCAATGCCCTTAAGTCTCTGGCCGACCCAACCCGTCTGCGCATCTTGCGTTATCTCACCGGGCAGCCGCTCACACCGACCGAGTTGTCGCGTCTCCTACGCTTGCGCCCGCCGACGGTGCTCCATCATTTGCAGGCACTGCGCCTGGCGGAGTTGGTAGCCATCCGTGTGAGTGAAAATGGCGAGAAACGCTACGCAGCCCGGACGGAAACGCTGAAAGTGATTTTTGCATCTGTAAAAGATTTCCTCAAAAAACAGGATTAGATGACAAACGTTTTACAAACCTACTGGGCGAGAGTCAAACAATTTTCCCCCAACGCCCGGCTCTATCTGGCAAGCATCATCCTGACCGGCGCGGCACTGGGCATTTACCGATTGCTGTTTAATTTTTACGTGCTCAGCCTGAACATGGATGCCAACGTGGTCGGGCAACTGACCTCCACGAGCAGCATGACCGCCCTGATCCTGGCCGTGCCGATGGGTTACCTGGCCGACATCCTGGGACGCAAGAAGGCCTTCATCATCGGCGGTCTGGCGGTCTGCCTGGCGGTTGGCGGGATGGTAATCTGGCCGTTCAAGGGCATGCTATTCGCCATGAGCATCCTGAGCGGTGCGGCGCAGAGTCTTTCAGCGGTGACCATGTCGCCGTTCCTGCTGGAGAACAGCGGCCCGGAAGAACGGACTTATCTATTCAGCCTGGCCTCCGGTGCACAAATGACGGCCTCTTTTGTCGGCAACTCGATTGGCGGTAACCTGCCCTCCTGGATCGCGGCGCGGCAGGGTGTCTTACCCACCAGCAGCATGGCTTACGCCGGGGCGCTGGCAATTGTCGCGGTGGTAGCAATGGTTGGATTGGCACCATTTTTATTTATGAAGATGCCGCAGTTGAAGAGGTCTGAGCGGGCATTGTTCGCCCCGTTTGCCTATGCCGCCAAAGAGCCAGTGCTGCTCGGTAAGTTGATTCTCCCGATGCTGGTCACATCCATCGGCGCAGGGCTGTTGATGCCGTTCATGAATGTATTCTTCCGGGTGGTGTATCACCAGCCGGACCCGGTCATCGGGACCATAATGGCCTGGGGCGCACTGGCGATGGGCATCGGTCTGCTGATTGCCCCACCGATTGCCGACCGGATGGGAAAAATCCAACTGGTGGTCGTCACACAGGGACTGTCAATTCCCTTCCTGGCGCTGCTGGGCTTTGCTCCCTGGTTCTGGTTAAGTGGCATGGCATTTTACGTGCGCATTGCCTTGATGAATATGAGCGGGCCGGTCTACCAGACCTTTGTGATGGAACGGGTCGAGCCGGGGGCGCGTGCCACAGTTGCCAGCCTGGTAAGTATGGCAAACAGCTTCGGCTGGGCGTTCAGCCCCTCGATCAGTGGCTGGTTACAGGTCAAGTACGGGTTCGGGCCGGTGTTCGCCTGGGTTCTGGTCCTGTACACGATATCTGTCTACCTCTACTGGAAATTCTTCTGGAGTGCAAAAACGGCGATGGTGCCCAAACCGGCTCCTGCCGATTGAGAAAGGAGGCCCCGCGTTCCATCCCTTAACCAACAGGACGGCATCCCGAGTGCTGTCCTGTTGGGTTTAAATGCAACTTTTCTGCGCACCTGACATCTAACTTAGGACTTGTGTAAAAATAACTTCCCTATTTCGTCTGGGATTTTTCCCCAGCTCACTGCTTCTTGCATAAAATCGTGAACATTTATCGATCAAAATCCAGGGATTATTAACAATTTTGGTCCCCATCTTTGCGCAGTACCCTTTAGGATGTGAAAGGCCAGAGCTTTTTACCACCAAGGCACAAAGACACGAAGTATTATGGTGAAAATCCCTTTATCTTTGTGGCTCACCTGCACTGCACCAAACGCAGTGCGGTGCAAGTGTGGTGATTTTGTGGTCGACCTGCCCGGGAAATTGGGAAAGCCCAGAAACGGAAGCGCTTTCTTCTTTGTCATTTTTTATCTCCTCCGAATAAACGGAAAACCTCCCTGCAATTAGTCGCCGGGAGGGGAGTTTCGGTAAACTTTGGACTGGGACATTACTTTTTTTTACTCGCCAGTTGGTCGAACTTCGTCTCGCGCAGGCGCTTGACCAGAGTCTCCTGTACTTCCACCCAGATCGGATGAACCAGGCAATCGTCGCTAAAGGCGCAGATGCCGGGGTTGCCAACACATTCGTTGAGCAGGATCGGCCCGTCAATGGCCTCGACGACATCCAAGATGGAGATTTTCTTGGCCTCGCGTGCTAGGTTTACGCCGCCGCGCGCACCGCGTGAGGTGTGCAGCAGGCCAGCGATGGACAACTGCGAGATAATCTTGGCCAGGAAGGAGGCCGGGATTTTCATTTCCCTTGCTACGGTGGAAGTAGCGATGCGCTGGCTTGAATCATGCTTGGCAAGGTATCGGACGGCGCGGATGGCATAGTCAGCCTGACGTGTGATTTGCATAGGGTGTTCCTATTCTAAAAATAAGGCAATTTCTATCTTCTTATATTGTATTGTCAGCCCGGTTGCCAGACAAGTGACGGAGGTCATGCTTGGAATATGACCTATTACTCCGATTATTATCAGAAATACAATAAAAGGCTCAAAAGAAAACGCCCCGCCATCTCATGAAGGCGAGGCGTTATCGACTCGCGAACTTGTTTTGAACAACCTCGAAGGCTGCTAGCGGGTGATGGTTATATTCCCGGCTCCGATTTTGACGACGATGGTCAATTGTGGCCCGGTGCCTGTCTGAGAGTAGACATTGCCGTTCCTGGCCCAGCTGGAATCTTGCGTGACGTTCGACAGGCCGCCATCCACTGTGATCTGGACGGGGATCCCGGAGGGGATGACCAGGGTCAGGTTGCTGACGCCCGTCCCGATGTGGACGCTGCCGTTGCGCTTGAACTGCCCCGAAAAGTCGAGCGTGTAATTTCCCGCGCCGCTGTTGAATTCCAGGCTGGCGAAGTTGGCATTTCCCAGTCCGGTCAGGGAAACGTTGGATGCGCCGGTACTGTAGCTCAGGAGCGACATCCCGGTCAGGTTGGGAGAGGCGAAGTTCAATTTGGTGTCTGCGGCGCCATCCGAGATGGTCAGGTTGGTCAGCGCCAGACCGCCAAGCTCGTATTCGGCTTGATAGGCCCCAGCGTCAATTGTCAGGGCGAGCGGTACATTACCCAGCGCCAGGTCCCATTCGTTTTTGATGTTGGAAATGTCGGGGATACCGGTCAGCCGCCAGTTGCCCTGCTGGATGCGGACGGTGGAGGCGTTGACGGTCACCGTTGGCTTGAAGTCGCTGACGTTATATGTGGCTGTCCCGGAAACAAGCGCACCGGCACCGGGATGCAGTTTCAGGGTCCCCGCTCCGAATGCCAGGCTCAAATCCACGCTCTGGGTGGCATCGGTGGGCAGAGGCACGTTGATCGCGTCGGTCGTCTCCGGGCCGGCCGGCTGCGTGATCGGCAGGCTGATGTGGAAGCTGCAAGCGGTCAGGACAAGGGTCAGGATCAGAATGATGGGGTACATTTTGCGGAACATAGTATTCTCCTTTTTGACATGTGAAGGCCGAACCCAAATGGCCGGCCTCGGTTTCTACCAAAATATACGTTTCCCGCTGACAATCGTTCCAGGACGCAGGTACTATTCTACTGCTCCTGGTATAGTGAAATACAAAAGGTAATTTGCGCAAGTCCAACCAGGGACCCTGCATGCAGTCAGCAATTCTCAAAGTAAAAAAAGGTGGGGTAACCAGGCGGTAGGAAAGCGTGCTAAAGTAAAGAAGGAGAGTGAAAATGAACGGACGATTTGCTCTCAAGCGGATGATCACGGAATTGCAGGAGCGGATGCGGGCATTGCCAGACGAGCGGAAGGGGAAAAATGTGAAGAGCTGAACCATTTGACGCCTCCTGTTTCCTGTGGTAAACTCCCGTTACAACCAAATAGCCCCCAACGGCACTCTTATCCAGAGAGGTGGAGGGACCGGCCCTGTGAAACCTCGACAACCACCGCGCAAGCGGATGGTGCCAAATCCGGCAGTAGGGGTAACTCTCGTAGTTACCCGAATTCTGGAAGATGAGAGGGCAGCCGTGCGCCTCGCGCAATTGCCCTTTCGCTTGAAGGGGCAATTTCATTTTGAAAGGGAAACCCATGACCACCACTTTTATGTCTTCTCCAAAACTGCTGTTCACCTCCGAGTCGGTGACCGAAGGCCATCCCGATAAATTGTGCGACCAGATCGCCGATTCCGTCCTGGATGCCTGCTTCGAGCAGGACCCACTGAGCCGCGTGGCCTGCGAAGTTGCCACCAAGACCGGCTTCGTGATGCTGCTGGGCGAGATCACCACGCACGCCTTCGTCAACTTTGACGACCTGGTCCGCAAAGTCATCAAGGAAATCGGCTATGACAGCAGCGAAAAGGGCTTCGATGGCAATACCTGCGGCGTCCTTTCCGCCATTTCCAGCCAGAGCCCGGATATTGACATGGGCGTCAGCAAATCCCTGGAAGCCAAAGATGGCGACAAGGACCAGATTGACCTGATCGGCGCCGGTGACCAGGGCATGATGTTCGGCTATGCCTGCAACGAGACCGCGCAGTTGATGCCGATGCCCATCTACCTAGCCCACAAATTGACCCGCCGCCTGGCCGAGGTCCGCAAGGCCGGCACATTGCCCTGGCTGCGCCCGGATGGCAAGTCCCAGGTTACGGTGGAGTACGCCTATGGCAAGCCGAAACGCATTGACACCGTGCTGGTCTCCACCCAGCATTCCCCGGACGTCTCGCATGCTGATATCGTAGAAGGCATCATGGAGCACGTCATCGTGCCGACCATGCCGGACGAGATGGTGGATAAGAACCTGAAGATTTTTGTCAACCCCACCGGGCGCTTTGTCATTGGCGGCCCCATGGGCGACGCGGGCGTCACCGGGCGCAAGATCATCGTGGACACCTACGGCGGCATGGGTCGTCACGGAGGCGGCGCGTTCTCCGGCAAGGACCCGACCAAGGTGGATCGCTCGGCGGCTTACGCGGCGCGCTGGGCGGCCAAGAACGTGGTGGCGGCGGGATTGGCCGACCGGATCGAGATCCAGGTGGCCTATGCCATCGGCGTGGCGCACCCGCTCTCGGTCAACGTCGAAACATTCGGGACCGGGAAAATTGCCGACGAAAAGATCAGCAAACTCATCCTCGAACATTTCGACCTGCGCCCCGGCGCCATCATCCGCGATCTGGACCTGCGCCGTCCCATCTACCGCAAGACGGCCGCCTACGGTCACTTCGGCCGGGACGACGTGCAGTTTCCCTGGGAAAATACGGACAAGGCCGCGGCACTCAAGAAAGCCGCCGGATTGTAAAACTCAAATTTCCCGCAGGTTCCTGCGGGAAGTTTTTTATGTCATTCAGGCAAGATTCTGTGCGCTAGAAACCCTGGTAGATAAATGGGGCGCCGGTGTCGGCGAACGAAAGCAGCAATAATGCCAGTATTACTATTGCCAGGAACAGGCCTCTTGCCCAGGCAGGCCAATCCAGGAAAAACGTTTCACTCTTGCGCCGGTGCTGGTTCCAGTCAAGCAGAAGTGCAGGAATGAGCACGAGGAGCACGCGTACATCTGGCAGCTTGAAATCCGCCCAATTGCTCACTTTTTCATTGCCGGTCAAATACATACGCATAAGCCAGAGATTTGGTTTTGCCCAGGCAGATAGTGTGAACATCCGTGACAAGTAGTGCCAGGCAGTAGCCAGATCCATGCGGAAGGGAATCCACGCCAGAACGACCAGTCCAAAAACCACTAAAGCCGAGGCCACCTGCCGCCACTTTGGCCACTCATCCGGCAAACGCCGGGGACCGCGCAGCATGGTGAGCCGCTCGAAGAAAAGGTACAGACCGTGCAGCCCGCCCCAAACGAGAAAGTTCCACCCCAGACCATGCCACATCCCGCTGACCAGCATGGTGACGATGGGAGGCGCAATCAGGTGGACGAAATGGTCCCGGTTGGGAACTTTTTTCGCCAGGGCGCGGGAGACCGGGAAAAAGATGTAATCCCGCAGCCATTGCGACAGGCTGACGTGCCAACGGTCCCAGAACTCGGTGAAGTTCCTGGCAAAATAAGGCAGCTTGAAGTTATTGGTCAGTTCGATGCCAAAAAAGCCACTCACACCGCGCACGATGCTGGTATAACCGGCAAAATCATTGTAAATGACGAAAGCGTAAGCCAGCAGGCACACCGCCAGGTCTTGGCCCACGTATGATTCGGGATGCAGGAAAATATCCCCCGGGATAATGCTGAGGAGAGTATCTGCCAGGATGAGTTTGCGCATCAGACCGACCACGATCAGCCAGGCGTTTTGTTCCGCTGCCGACATGTCAAGGGGGCTGGGCTGTTTGAACTTTGGCAGGATCGTGCGCGCCCGTTCCACCGGTCCCGAAAGCAATTTCGGAAAATAGACGACGTATAGGGTGAAGTCCAGCCAGCGTGGTTCGGGCTTGAGGATTTTGTTGTGAATGTCCACCAGGTAAGAAATCATCTGGACGGTGATGAACGACAGGCCGATCGGCAGCAGCAGTTTCAACCCGCCGCCCCCGGTTTGGACTCCCATGTGTTCGAGCAGACTGGTGAGGGCAGAGACATAGAATCCGTTGTATTTGAGCGCCACGAGCACCAGGACGTTGAACCCGATGCCGGTCCACAACAAGAATCTGCGCTTGTTCACTGCAACTTCGAGCCACCGGCCCAGGTAAAAGTTGACTGTCGCCACCACGAGCAGGACGGCAGCCAGGTCCCAGGCCCAGGTGAGGAGAAAGCCGATCGAAGCGGCGAACAGCCAGCCGGTCCGATAGGGGGACGGCAAGAGCCAGTAGACCAGGATGGCAACGACGCAGAAGGCAACAAAGGCGAGTGAAGTAATGCTCATTTTAAACCGCCCATGTTCACGTTGACGAAGTCTGTGTTTTGCTGGTCGGCCAGGATGGATAGCTGCTGGCCCAGGCATTTGCTGAAAATGGGTGCGCCCAGGTAGTTCAGATGCCAGCGGTTGGAACGCCCTTCCAGCGGAATATCGTTGCAGGCTTCAGCCGGCAGGAAAATACCGCCATTGAAATGGATGAAAGATGCAAGCGTTTGCTGGAATTGTTGATGCACACCTTCCCCGCCAACGTAAATGTAAAAGGAAGAATGCACCGGCATTTCCACAATGAGTACTGGTGTTCCGTCATCCTGTTTTAGATCGAGGATGGTGCGAAGATTGCCTAAACGCGCCGGGGCGATTTGATAATTACTGTACTCTTGAAAATTGGCTGCTTCGTTGGGATCATTCGGGTCAGGATTTGCATCCAGGTCACGCCCATATGCAAATTCCGGCTCATAACCACTGGCAGTGGTGTATTTATTACGAACCAGATAGACAGGCATCGTCTCCAGGAAATCGGCGCGCATCCAGTTGCGGTAAGGCAGGTAATGTTGGAGCGCAGCGGAGTGGTCTACTGCCCAACCATACCCATTAAAATTGCCGAGTTCATATTGCAGCCAGGGATCGGCCAGGAAGCGAGTCTCATACGCCATGCCGTTCCCGGCCACGAAATCGCGCATCTCGGTGACGTAAACAAGCAGGGCGGGGTGATAGCGGGCCACCAGAATCCCGGCGGTGACAGAGTTTGGCGCGACCGTCAGACCTTCGACGCCAAAATTGAAGATGCGCAGGTTGACACCCGTCTGTTCGTAAAAAGCCTCCGCCATCACATCCGGGTCGATGCCGGTATTGGCCAGCGAACTTCCCAGAATGATGACGTCCACGCCCCCGTTTTGTTTTACATAATCCTGTAAGCGGAACCACTTGATCTCAAACTGATAGTGGTAGTTACCGACCGAGCGATAGGGAGATATCTTTTCGACCCATGGTGTGCGGGCAACGAGCTCGCTGCTTGTGGCGATGATGACCAGAAAAAAGATTAATGAAAGGATGACGGTTAGAGCCGATTTTTTTTGAAGGGGGACTCTTGTCATAGAGCAGAATCGCTTAAGCAGGGTGATGGTTCTTTGCCCTGAGGTCTGGCAGGGCGATTATACCTTACCCGTGGCAGCAAGCTACGATCAGCAAGGGCGAGTGGGGTTCGTACTCATGGAGAGGATTGCCCTATTTCCAGATAAATTGGTTGGGTGTATACTCTCTCAAGCAAATTCTACAGGAGGTTCCTTTTATGAAACGAGCAGTCAGTATCAGTATCGGCTCGTCCAAACGCGACAAGGCGGTCACCGTCAAGTTGCTGGGCGAGGAAGTCAGCATCGAACGCATCGGCACCGACGGCGATATGGAAGTGGCGGCGCTCAAATATAAGGAACTCGACGGGAAAGTGGACGCCTTTGGTGTCGGTGGTGCAGACCTGGGCCTGATGGTGGATGATAAATGGTACCGGCTCTTTTCGGTCGAGAAGATGGTGCGTTGCGTTTCATCAAGCAGACGCCCGTGGTGGATGGCACCGGTCTGAAGAGTTCATTAGAGACTAAAGCCGCGCCTTTTGTGGAAGCCAAACTCGGGGAATACATCCTGAAAAATGGCGGCAAGAAAGCCTTTGTCATGACCGGCGCAGACCGCTGGGGCCTGGCGCACGGATTTGTACAGGCAGGATATGAATGCGTTTTCGGGGACTTGATGTTTTCGCTGGGTATTCCGATCGCCCTCCATACCGAAAAACAACTCAAGTCTTTGGCGGCGGTCTTAATGCCCCTGGCAGGACGCTTGCCGTTCGAATGGGTCTATCCAACCGGCGAGAAACAGGAAGAGCGCAAACCGAAGTATCCGAAGTGGTTCGAGTGGGGTACGGTGATCGCGGGCGATTGCCATTATATCAAGCGCTATATGCCGGATAATATGAAAGGCAAGGTGGTAGTGACCAACACCACCACGCCGCAGGATGTGGAATTGTTCCGCAAATGCGGCGTGAAAACCCTGGTTACGACGACGCCGGTGCTGGATGGGCGTTCGTTCGGCACGAACATGATGGAAGCCGCGCTGATCGCCATATCGGGCAAGGGCCGCGCCCTGACCCACGCCGAGTACGAGGAAATGCTGACGAAACTTGGTTTCGAGCCATCTTTGCAGGAACTCAATTAATACTTCCCCTCACCCCATCCACTCTCCCGCCAGTCCCCTTCGGGGATGCTTCGCGAGAGGAACGCAGGGGTGAGGGAGAAACAAGAGGAGATAACTTATGGATGCAATCGTGACTGCGGGTGGGGTTCCGCTCCCGGAAGAGCCATTGTACGCTGCCACTCAGGGTGATCCCAAAGCGCTGGTGGACGTGGCTGGCAAGCCGATGGTCCAGTGGGTGCTGGACGCCCTGACCGAAGCCAAGAGCGTTGACAACGTCATCATCGTCGGCTTGACCGATAAGAGTGGCCTGAAGTGCGGAAAGAAGATGTATTTCGTCTCCAACCAGGGCAAGATGGTGGAAAACCTGCAAGCCGGTGCTGAAAAGGCGCTGGAGATTAACAAGATGGCCGAGTATGTGCTGATCGTCTCATCCGATATCCCGGCCATCAACGGCGAGATGGTGGACTGGGTGGTGAAGACTGCCATGGAGACGAAGTTGGACGTATATTACAACGTCATCCAGCGCGAGGTGATGGAGAAACGCTTCCCCGGCTCGAAACGGACCTGGACGCGGCTCAAGGATATGGAAATCTGCGGCGGCGACATGAATGTTGGGCGCCTCAAACTCATTGTCAGTGATGATACTGAACTGTGGGAGAAGATTACCGATTCCCGCAAGAGTCCGCTCAAACAGGCCGCGCTGATCGGCTTCGATACGGCTTTCCTGCTCCTTACCGGAAAGTTGACGCTCCAGATGGCGGAAACGAACATCATGACTCGCCTGAACATCACTGGTAAAGCCATTGTCTGCCCGTATGCCGAAGTAGGCATGGATGTGGATAAGCCGTACCAGCTCGAAATCATGCGCGCCGACCTGATGAAGCGCCTCAAGAAGGCCGCCAAAACTGCGTCGGTCTCCCCGAAGAAGATTAAGAAGTGACCCTGAACCAGCTACTGGAACTGGACGCTCGTCTGTCCGCACGGATGCGGGTGGCCGAGCGTCCAGGTCTAATCCGGACCGTGGCGGTTGTTCTGGCCCATTCGGGCGATTCGTGGTTCTGGTGGGCTGGTCTGGGCCTGCTCTGGTGGTTGGGCAACTCGTTCTGGCGTCCGTGGGCGCTGGTGGTACTCCTGTCTATTGTTGCCCTGGCGGTGGTAGTGCTGGCGGTCAAGTTCACCATCCGCCGCCGAAGGCCGGAGGGTGAATGGGGCAGCCTGTACCGGAAAACCGACCCGCACTCCTTCCCATCCGGGCATGCGGCGCGGGTGGTCCTGATCGCCGTCCTTGCCCTCGGACTGGGTCCGTGGTGGCTGGCGCTTATCATCTGTATCTGGGCGCCGCTGGTGGCACTGGCACGCGTG
>JAPLGV010000513.1 GCA_026389975.1 Chloroflexota bacterium | reverse complement strand
GCGGGGGAGCTGCTGCCGAGAATTTGTTAGAGATAACCGTGGCGGCGACCAGCTGGTCGCCGCTACTCATTTTCAGAGCACAGCCTTCGCAAGTGACGTGAGGCCGTCCAAGTCTTCGAGTTCAAGCCATTGCAACATTATGCGCCGGACACCCACTTTCTCCAATTCAGCCAACTGCTCCTTCACTTCCTCACCCACCCCAACAACGATGCCGCGCTTGCGCAGTTCTTCGGCGGTTTGATCCCGGGCAGATAACTGCGCGTCCAGTTCTTTGCGCGTCCGCGCAAAGCGCAAGCCGGTCATCATCGAGCGTTTCACAGATTTCGGCGCACGACCATTGGATAGCAATATCTCGTCCAGGTGAGCGTTAAGGCGTACCAATTCCGCCAGCGGGAGGAAGACGGCGTTCCACTCGCCGGCGAATTTCGCCACCAACGACATTGTCCGCTTCTCACCGTTGCCGCCAATCAAGATGGTCGGTCCGCCGGGGCGGACGGGGCGCGGCAGGAGAGTCGCTTCGCGCAACTGGTAGTATTTGCCCTCAAAAGTGACCGGCCTGTCAGATTTCAACAGGCGGGTGATGACTTCCAGCCCTTCTTCAAAACGGTTAAAACGCGCTTTCAAATCCAGCAAATCAAAACCAAACAGACTGTGCTCGCGCTCCTGCCAGCCCGCCCCGAGACCAAGCGTCAGCCGTCCGCCGCTGAGATCGTCCACGGCAGCAGCCATGCGCGCCGTCAGCGCCGGATGGCGGAAGGAGACCGGCGAGACCAGCGGACCGAATTCGATGCGTTTGGTATGCGAGGCCAGCCAGGTCAGCGAGACCCACAATTCGAGCGATTCTTTATCCGGCGGTGCGGCGTTGGTGAAATGGTCGGAGCGGTAGAGACCGGCAAAGCCCAGGTCTTCAACCGCCGCGGCCAGGTTCTGCCAGAGCGGCCAGGTGAGACCGTTCTGGGCTTCAATCATGATGGCGATATCCATAAGAATTCTCCAATTCCGTAGCGGACGGCGTCCGCCCATGTAAGTCAGGGCGCATACCCTGCGCCCCTAAATCAATCAACCAATTCCGGCAGCACCAGCCAGAGGCCCAGCTTTTGCGGATGCCCGGCTTCGACCAGTATCCCGGCCTGGACCAGCCTTTCCACGGTGCGCTTGACCAGTTCGGGCGGCCAGCCGAAGAGTTTTGTCACATCCCGGATTTGTGCCGCGCCCACGGAGGCAAAATACAATCCCACCAGTTTCTGGCGTGCTTCGGCCTCGCCGATCTGCCGGGCCTGCTCGGGCAATTCGGGCATGTGCCGGGCGGTAATATCATAGCGGAAGGCATATTTCCACGCTCCGGCTTCGGCAATCCCCACCGGCAGGATTTTGAAATCCTTCTGCAAATCTTCCATTGCACGGTTGAACACCGACTCTTTCGCATTCAACAGCCGCGCTTCTTTGCGCAGTGAGATGGTATCCAGAATGCCTTTATCCAGCAGCGTTGCGTAAATTTGCCTGGCGGCCTGCGTCAGACGGCCTTCTTCGTAGGCCAGGAGGTAATCTTCCTCAAGGGAACCGTAATTCTCGGACAGGGCATAGAAATACGGGGCGATTTCCAGCGAGATGATGGTTGCCTTGCGGCGCAGGATTTTGCCGTAATACCAGATTTTCTTCGGTAAGGCGGCGTCCTTCCAGCCCCAGGTGATGTGACCGGGGTCATCGTGGTTATCGGCCACAGAGCGCTCCCCGGCAACCGCCATCCAGAGCGAGGGCAGGTCAATCCCGGTGATGGGCCAGAAATAAACGAAGCCGCGCTCGTTGACGAAATCCAGCGCACCTGCGGGGGTGGAAAGGTGCGGGTGCGGAGGCAGGCGGAAGGTCCGGGCGCGCAGCGCTTTAAGTCGTTCGAGGTTGATTTCCGGTTGATCGGTCATTCATCACCTTTCCTCAATTTTATTCGATTATGGATAACTTGAGGCTCTCGGTTGTGTTAAACTTTACAATAGGAGACTTGCCATGAGCCAACCTGACGCCGAGATAAAAGCCTTGAGCGATGCGCTTATCCTGGAGATCGTCAACGCCATTGGCCTACCCAAAACAGCGAGTACGCAGCGGACCTTTGACCTGCTTTTCCACAAAGCCGCCGGGCGGCTGGCCGAGATCGGCGTGGCCTTCGACCGGCTCATCGTCTGCGACGGATTCCCATCTGCCTGCGCCTGGGCGCTGACCAACTGGTGCCGCGACATCACCGCCCGCGGGTCTGAAAGCGTGCCGCAGACCGGGCCGCTGCTGGTCATCTCCAACCATGCCGGGGCATACGACTCGGTCGTCATCGCTTCGCTGCTGGGCCGCAATGACCTGAAGTTCATCGCCAGCGACGTGGCTTTTCTGAAAAACCTGCCCAGTACCAGCGAACATTTCTTTTTTGCTTCGGCGGATGACGCCTACAACCGCATGGCCGCCGCCCGGGCTGGGATGCGCCACCTGCAAGACGGCGGCGCGTTATTACTCTTCGGCACCGGCTTGATTGACCCCGACCCGGCGGTTTACCCGGGCGCGGAGAAAGAAATCGAGAACTGGTCGTCTTCGATTGACCTGTTCCTGCGGGAGGTGCCGGATGCGAATGTGGTGGTTACCATCGTCAGCGGTATCGTCTCTCCCAGGTGGGCGCGCCATCCGGTCACCTGGCTGAAAAGAATTGCCTGGCAGAAGCGCCGCCTGGCCGAATTTGGGCAGGTCATCCAGCAATTGTTTTTCCCCGGCAGGCTATACGTTTCGCCGCGCGTCAGTTTCGCCCCGCCCGTCACTGTTGCCAAACTGCACCGCGAAAGTGGTACAAACCGTGTTCTGCCAACGGTCATCACCCGCGGCAAAGCTCTGTTGGCCGAGCACATCGCCTGGACACAAACAGTCCAGAAGGAGTAAATCGTGGACACAGAAATGACTGCCCTGAGCCGGTCGCTCGTTGTTGAGCTCGCAGGGTCAATCGGTTTCCGCAACTCTCCGCTGGCGAATCGTATCATCTGGCCGATTTTTCGACCGGTCACCGACCGGCTGGCGCGCGTCGGCCTGACCTTCGACCGCAATGTTGTCCGGTTCGGCTTTTCCAGGGCGATGAAATTGACGCTGGAAAATTTCGTAACTTTAGTGACAGCCCGCGGGACGGAGAAATTCCCGCCCGAAGGCCCGCTGCTGGTAGTCTCGAACCACCCCGGGACATACGACAGCCTGATTGTCTCATCCCAACTTCAGCGCGACGACCTGCGTTTCATCAGCGGCGACATCCCGTTCCTGAGAAGCCTGCCGCATGCCCATGAACATTTCTTTTGCATTTCGGATGATCAGAACGTCCGTATGGTGGCAACCCGCAAAGCCATCCGCCATCTGAAAGATGGTGGGGCTGTTCTGATCTACGGCTCTGGTCACATCGAACCCGACCCGGCGGTCTATGACGATGCCCCCACCCACTTTGACCGCTGGAGTCCCAGCATTGACCTGTTCCTGAAGGCTGTCCCGGAGGCGCGTCTCCTGCTTTCGATTGTCAGCCACGTCGTTTCCCCAAAGTGGCGGAACAGCCTGCTAAACCGGCTGAGGCCAGATCCGCTTGACCGGCGCCGTCTCGTCGAGTTCGGGCAGGTAATTTCGCAACTGCTCTTCCCGCACAGACTTATGCTTTCTCCATTCATCTCTTTCGCCCGGCCTGTCGGGGTGGATGAACTGCACCGCGAAAGCGGCGCGGCGCGGGTTCTGCCTGTCATCATCCGGCGCGCCAAAGCCCTGCTGGCCGAGCACATGGACTGGGTGAACGCCCCTACGAACTCGTGACCTTTTCCAACAACTTCCGGTAGTAGCTGTAATTTTCGAAGGGAATATCTTCGCGCACCCGCCCATCCGCCAGCGGGACATAGCCCCCCTGTGCCAGCAGCGGCGGGACCTTCTCCTCGACCTCGCGCCGGATGGCCTCTTTTCCTTCCCGCAGCACATCCAGGTCAATGCCCCCGATCAAGCGCAGGTCGCGGCCAAATTCTTTCCGCAAAGAACGATAATCCATTGATGCCGTGTTAACCTCACAGGCCCACAGGCAATCGAAGCCGTTCTCCATCAGCACTGGCACCAGCAGCCGGGCGTTGGCGTAGGTGCGCAGGATGATGATATTTACATGCTGCCGGTGCAAAACATCCAGCACCGGGCGATAACTCGATAGCACAAAATCCACGAACATTTCAGGGCTGATCAATGGTCCGTGGTTGGCTCCGATTGGTTCGCTGAAAATAGCCGCGTCGATATCCACATCCTGCAGGGCGCGTTCGGTCAGGGCCGCGACAAATTCAGCCTGAATTTGCATCATCTCACGCACAAATCCAGGGTCGTTATGGATTAACTTCATCAATTCATAAAATCGCTGCCATCCCATCACCCCCATCGTCAGAAAAAAGCCGTTATGGACACGCATCATCAGAACATGTTCGCGCTGCTTCCAGCCTGGCACGCACTTCTTCCAGTTTTCCGGCAGACGGGAGCGGTCGTCCGGGTTGAGCCGCCGGGCGAAGGCCTTGAGTTCGGCTTTTGTGGTTGGCCAGCGCTTCGGCCAGGGATGCGGGTCCACGTCCAGGTCAATTTCTTCGCGCTCGTCGGTGGTGAACATACTTGCCAGGTCAGCATCCGCTGCCAGCCCCTGCTTCCGCCAGGCCTTCAGCACTCCCTTGCGAATGCCTTCCTCGAAATATGGCACATGGTCGGGCAACCCGAAATGCATCGTTTCAAGGAAACGCTCGCGGCTGTTCATCGGATGAATGTCCTTTTTTAACGACGAATACATCTTTTCAACGTATATTGATTGTATCGCAAGGAACGAAATTTGCCATCGGTCCAGAAGCGAAATGCCATCAGGCAGGGTGGCAGTTCAGGCTAAATCCTGTATACTTGCACTATTGTTTTTTTTCGGAGGAGCTATGACCATGAAAGCCATTGAAGTCCAAAACCTGCACAAAGCCTTCGGTAACCTGAAAGCCGTGGATGGGGTCTCGTTCGAAGTTCAGCAGGGCGAAATCTTCAGCCTGCTCGGCCCGAACGGGGCTGGGAAAACGACCACCATCTCCATGCTCTCCTGTCTCCTGCGCCCGGACGAGGGCGACGCCCTGGTGATGGGACATTCCATCCGCACTGACCAGATGGGTGTGAAGTCTGTCCTGGGGGTCGTCCCGCAGGAGATTGCCCTGTACGAAGACCTGTCGGCGCGCGAGAACCTGACCTTCTGGGGCAAGATGTACGGATTGCGCGGGGCGGCGCTCAAAACCCGCGTGGACGAGGTGCTGGAAGTCATCGGCCTGACTGATCGGGCCAAGGAATTTATCAAGAAATACTCCGGCGGGATGAAACGGCGCGTCAACATCGGCATCGCCCTGCTGCATAAACCACAGATCATCTACATGGACGAACCCACCGTTGGGATTGACCCGCAGTCCCGCCGCAATATTCTTGACAGTGTGGTGGCACTCAAGAACCAGGGCATAACCGTGCTCTACACTACCCACTATATGGAAGAAGCCCAGGAACTTTCCGACCACATCGCCATCATGGACACCGGTAAGCTTATTGCCTATGGCACGAACCAAGAGCTGGTTAAAATCGTCGGCCAGATGGACCGCATCACGCTGACGATTAACACCGAAAGCGGCCGTGTGATGGATGCCTGGAAAAAAGTCCAGGGTGTGAAGCAAGTCACCGCGGAGGATGGGACCCTGACCGTCCTGGCGGATGACAGCAACCAGGTCCTGCCGCGCCTGTTCGAGGCAGCCACCACCCAGGGAGTGCGCATCGCCTCCGTCGCCATTCTGGAACCCAACCTGGAAGCCGTCTTCCTGCATCTGACAGGGAAAGCGCTGAGGGATTGATCATGAAAATCCTTGATATTGCCCTCAAAGACCTGACCCGCTCCTTCCGCAGCATGTTCGCGCTGATGTTCATGTTCGGCGTACCGCTGCTGATGGCAGGCATGTTCTATTTCATGTTCGGCAACCAGGCAAAAGGTGATACCGCTTTTTCCCTTCCGGTGACCAAAGTCGTCGTCGCCAACCTGGACCAGGGCGGCCCCGGTTTTGAAGCCGCCAAGGCGCAGTTCCCCGGCGGGTCGCAGGCCAATTCGATGGGCGAAATGATCGTATCCACTTTACAGGACGAAAGCTTTGCCAACCTGATGGAGGTGACCACGCTGGAAAGCGCCGAGGCCGCCCGTTCCGCCGTGGACAAACAGGGAGCCGGCGCGGCGATCATCATCCCGGCCGATTTCTCGCAGCAGTTCTCGGACCTCTCTGGGCAGGCCACCATCGAACTATACAAGGACCCCACCCTGACCCTCGGACCGGGCATTGTGCAGTCCATCCTGGCCCAATTCATGGACGGCATGTCGG
>JAPLGV010000478.1 GCA_026389975.1 Chloroflexota bacterium | reverse complement strand
GCAAGGCGAGAAGTACGAGGATTGACTTGATCACATCGTAGGTCATCATTCTACCCGCCCTTGGATTGCTTGACCTTCTCAGTCAGGACTTCGATCAAATCGAACAGGTCTATTTCGGAGCCGTATTTCGCTACTCCGAAAATCGGTGCGGCCGGATCGGTGTTGATGGCAATGATCGTGTCGCTGTTGGTAATCCCCTCCACGTGTTCGGGAGCGCCGCTGATCCCCAGCGCAAGGTAAACCTTGGGTTTGACGCTCTTCCCCGATTTACCCACCAGGCGGGAGGTTACCAGCCAGCCCTGGTCTATTACTGGGCGCGAGCCTGATACAGCGCCGCCCAGCGCCCGGGCTAATTCCTCAGCCAATACGATGTTATCCTGGTTTTGGATGCCGCGACCAACCGAGACCAGGACCGGTTCTTTGGCAATATCTACATCGCCAGATTCCGGCTCGATGTAACTGGCCAGGGTGACTCGTAGAGACTCCAATGCCGGTACCTCGACCTGTGTTATGGCAGGCGACTGCGTACTCTGCCCCTGTTCGGCTTTATATCCGCCGGGGACCATTGTGACCAGTGCGGTCGGGCCGGGCAGGTCTCCCTCGGCCATGATTTTACCGCCGCAGATTTGGCTGACAAATTTGCCGCCCGCGCTAAAACTGCGGCAGGAACTCACCATTGGTAATCCCAATTTAATGGAGAGTGTACTGGCGAGGTCCGTACCGATGGAGGTACTGCCGAACAATACCGCCCGCGGCTGATCCTTACGAATCAGGTCAGTTAAAACTTTTTGATAAGCATCTGACGTGAAATCGGCCAGCGCCGGGTGATCAAGGGAGAGAACTCTGTCGGCAGCCAGGCACTGTCCTGCGCCTGCCGAAGGATTTCCGGCCAATCCTTGCGCCTTGTGGCCAAGCAAAACAGCGACAACATTTCCGCCCAATCCTTTCGCCAGCTCGCGTGCACCCGCCAACATCACAAAGGAAATTTCCGCCACTTGCCCGCGCAGGTGCTCGATGACTACATAAATATCCTGATTCATGCTGTTTCTCCTCTTAGAGCACGCCCAGTTCTTTGAAAATGCCCACCAGTTTGGTGGCAACTTCGTCAGGGCTGCCGGTGAGCATCGTGGCTCGTTGACCGGCCTCAGCCTGGAACATGCGACCGATGGTTGGCCCGCCAGCCATGTCCAGATCGGACACTGTCCGTTCCTCGATGGTGGAGGTCTTCATCATTTGGCGTACTTTGCTGACGGCCACATAGCGCGGCGGTTGTTCCGCGGCCTGGATGCCCAATACGGCTGGCAGCGTTACATCCATCTCGGCAATTAATCCTCCGGGATATTCTTTACGGACCTTGGATTTCCCCTCGCTGAGAGAGACACCCGATATATAGCCAACGTAAGGCATTTCCAGACACCCGGCCAGCAGAGGGCCTACCGAGCCGTCCAGGTCGTTGTTGGCCTGTACGCCGGTGAGCACCAGATCTGGTTGAAGGTCCTTGACAATGGCGGTGAAAGCACGCGCCAGGGCATGGTT
>JAPLGV010000361.1 GCA_026389975.1 Chloroflexota bacterium | reverse complement strand
CAAGATTTTTACAGACATTGATGCCGCCGAAGCCTGGCTCAGCCGCCCGTTGGATCAGATGGTGTAGTAACGACTTAAGTCGTTACAGGAATGCGAATATGCCTTCCCTGACCATCGGCAGCCACACCCTGACGTGGGGAGAACGCACCTATGTGATGGGGATTTTGAACATTACCCCGGATAGTTTTTCGGGTGACGGCCTTTTGCTCCCCTCTCCCGCAAGCGGGACTACTGCCCCCGTAGCGAAGCGGAGTGGGGAAGAGGCCGGGGGGCTGGCTGCTCTCGTTCAAGCCAGAAATTTCCTCGCCGCGGGGGCGGATATCCTCGATATCGGCGGCGAATCCACCCGCCCCGGCTCCCAGCCGGTGGATGCCGAAGAAGAGAAACAGCGCGTGCTTCCGGCCATTCGGGCAATTGCTTCTGAGTTCCCAGATGCTTTGATTTCAATTGATACCTGTAAAGCCGCAGTCGCCGAGGAAGCCCTGAGAGCGGGCGCACACATCCTCAACGATGTCTGGGGCCTGCGCGCCGACCCGGAACTGGCCGCGGTCGCCGCCCGCGCGAAAGCCCCGGTAGTGTTGATGCACAACCGGTCAAAACCCGCCAATGTCGAGATCCGGGAACGACTCGGCAAAGCCTACACCGGCGCGGAATACGAAAATTTACTGGAAGACGTCAAGCGCGAATTGATGGACTCGGTTGCCATTGCCCGTTCCGCCGGGATCCCCGACGAGCGCATCCTTCTGGACCCTGGGATCGGTTTCGGCAAAACCATCCAGCAAAACCTGGAATTGATCAACCGTCTGGACGAGATCCGCCTCCTGGGGTTCCCCGTCCTGCTGGGCCCGTCACGCAAGTCCTTCATCGGCTATACCCTCGACCTGCCTCCCGACCAGCGCATGGAAGGGACGGCTGCTGCCGTAGCCGTCGGTATCACCCGCGGCGCAGACATCGTGCGCGTCCATGATGTTGAAGTGATGGTGCGGGTGGCGCGCATGACGGATGCCCTCGTACGCCCGTGGCACGGGGCGGGGAAACATGCCTGAAGAATCCCATGTCATCAAACCTCACCATCATCCGCCAGCGGCGCCACCGCCGTGACCAGACCCGCAGCAGCGCACAACAGCGTTCCCAGCGGGCGGTCTTCGGGTTCGGATTCGTCGTCAGCGCGGCAGTGGTGGCGCTTGTGCTGGCCGCCGCCCTGGCATACGCCTCTTTGACGATTGGCCTGCCCCCGGTCGAGCAGCTGACCGTGCTCCTGAACCCGCAGGACGGCCAACTGCTCCAGCCGACGCGTCTCTACGACCGCACCGGTCAGCATCTGATTGGCACACTCTCCCCCACAGACTCTCCGCGTACCTACATCTCTTATGACCAGTTCCCTCAAACGCTGGTGGATGCCACCCTGGCCCTCACCGAGCCGGATTTCTGGACCTCCCCCGGCTACACCACCAGCGGCTGGCAGGACCCGCAGGCCCACCCCACCCTGGCGCAGCGCCTGGTCTACGACCTGTTGTTGTGGGACCAACCCGCCTCATCCCTGCGCGGCATTCATGAGCGCATGCTGGCAGCGCAGGCCACGGCCCGTTATGGGCGCCAGCAGGTGTTGGAATGGTACTTGAACAGCGCTGACTACGGTCACTACGCTTACGGAGCAGAAGCCGCCGCGCAGTTGTATTTTAGCAAGTCTGTGACCCAGCTTGATCTGAGCGAAGCGGCGCTGTTGGCGGCGGTCAGCCAGGCTCCGGCGCTCAATCCCATCGACGCAGCCGCGGCCGCCGGGCAGCGCCGCGTGCAAACCCTGATGGTCATGCAGGGGATGGGGCTGCTGACTGAAGAACAGGCTTCCCAGGCGATCGCATCGCCCCCCTCTCCCGCTGGG
The DNA here is from genome assembly GCA_026389975.1 of Chloroflexota bacterium. Taxonomy (GTDB): domain Bacteria; phylum Chloroflexota; class Anaerolineae; order Anaerolineales; family Villigracilaceae; genus UBA877. The sequence goes on along the minus strand of JAPLGV010000361.1, from coordinate 881 downwards.
ACTACAGCCCCCGTAGTGAAGCGGAGTGGGGAATGGGCCGGGGGTGTGGGCAATATCGCCCCGGCTTTCGTCAGTCTCGCCCTTTCCCAACTCGACACCCACTTTGGCGCGGGCCGGGTGGAACGCGGCGGGCTGGTCATCCTGACCAGCCTGGATTACGACCTGCAGCTGCAGGCCGTTTGCGCAGTCCAGACCCACCTGGCGCGCCTGGCTGGCGACTCCACGGAATTCCTCGCCCTCGACGGTTCAGCCTGCGAAGCCGCCCGCCTGCTCCCGGCCCTCCAGCCGGGCGAGTCTCTACCGGGCGCATCCGCCAGCGCAGTGATCATCAACCCGCAGACCGGGCAAATCCTGGCGGCGGTCGGCGTTCTGACCGGCGGTGGGCAGAGCACCGCCCTCGCCATCCATCCTGCTGGGACGACCATCACCCCCTTCGTCTACCTGACCGGTTTCTCGCGCGGCCTCAACCCGGCCTCGCTCGGCTGGGACATCCCCGGCGAGGTAGTCCCGGTTCCAGCACGGGGCAGCACCCTGGACCTCGGCCAGGTCTACAATGGCCCCGTCCGCTTACGCACAGCCCTCGCCAACGATTACCTCCCGCCCGCCCAAAGTGTCCTGGCGCAGATGGGCACCGAGAGCGTCCAGAACATCGCCGCCTCCTTCGGGCTGGCCTTCCCGTCCGAAGGAGGGCTGCTCACGGACGACTTCGAAGTCTCCCCCGTTGCGCTGGCCGGGGCCTATGGAATCTTTGCCAACAGTGGCACCCAGGCTGGGCAGAGTCTCACCGGCACAGCCATCCAGTTGGCCGCCGTGCTGCAAGTCAGCGGTGTGGACCACTCCGTCTGGGCCAACTGGACGACCCCGCAGAGTCAGGCCCTCCT
>JAPLGV010000442.1 GCA_026389975.1 Chloroflexota bacterium | reverse complement strand
CACCATTCACTCTGTGTTGGAGCAGGATTACCCCAATATCGAGTATATCCTCGTGGACGGCGGTTCCACCGACGGCAGCGTGGACATCCTCCAGCGCTACGCGGACCGGTTTGCTTGGTGGGTCTCCGAAAAAGATCGCGGCCAGACCGACGCCATCAATAAGGGCTTTGCTCGGGCGAAAGGCGACATTCTGGCCTGGCTCAATTCAGACGATACCTACGAGCCGCATGCTCTTGCCGAAGCGGTCGCGTTTTTGCTGAGTCGGCCGGAGGTCGGTTTAGTTTACGGCGACACCAACTATATTGACGAGGACGGACGCGTCATCGGTCGCTTCCCCGCGGCTCAGACCGACTACAAACGCCTGCGGCGAGGCTATGTTCATATCCCGCAACAGGCATCTTTCTGGCGCGCCGATCTATGGCGCAAGGTCGGCCCGCTCGATCCGTCCTTCTATTTTGCGATGGATTACGATCTGTGGGTACGTCTCGCAACCCATGCTCCCGTGCAATACACGCCGCGGCTGTGGGCTAATTTCCGCTTGCACACGCAGGGCAAAACTATTGCTGCCGATGACCGCTGCTGGCCGGAAATGCTCAGGGTACATTACCGTGAGGGCGGTTCATGGTTTTCTAGCATCCAAGCCAAATACTATATACGAAAAGCGGTTGGACCGCTCTGGCGATTGCGTACACAGATGCGTCTTCGCAAGAGCTTCAAATGAAGACGAGTCTATAAAAATCTCCAACTTGTACTGGGCTTGTGTGCCTCCTGCCGCCCGGGCGGGCGCTTCGCTGGGATGATCAGTTTTAAAGCCCCTTGCTATGGATTTTGATTGGCATGGCCGATTCGCGGGCATGACATGTCAGTTTCTTTACAAAGTAAAATCGCCCGAGACAACCGGGCGATTTTCGGTTATCATTTAAGCAGATATGCGCGCCTCTGACTCTCCCTTTGTCGCTGACTGGTTTATCGTTTCCCTGCGCTGGCTGGTTTTACTGGGGTTGACTATCTCTTTGTCGCTGGGAGGCCAACTTCTGGTTCTGCCGAATGCACTCTTGATCGGTCTGGCAGGCTGGAATATTGCCCTGACCCTGCTGACCGGGTTGAACCGCCGTCTGGTGCGCCATCGCGAGATTAGCCTGGGGGTTGACTTGCTGGCTGCGGGTCTTTATTTTGCCCTGGCGGGAGGGTTCGCCAGCCCTGCCTTTTGGATAATTGTCCTGCCGCTGTTTACCGCCGCAATCTATTTTGAAGTGATGGGTGCATTCATTTCGGCCACCTTGATGATGGCCGTTCAAATCGGAATGACCGTTCTCCAGACGCTGGCTCCATTTGCTCTGCTTATTCTTGGCGCCTCAGTTTTCCTTACTTTTCTGATCGCCGGAGTGTTCGGCTATTTGAGCATGCGCCTCATCCAGACGATTCGCCTCGCTCGCCAGTCTCAATTCGAAGAAGAGCAGAAGAAACAACGCACGGAGAATGACCGTCTTCGCGCCACCAATGACCGTCTTCGCGCCATCTACGGTTTGACTTCCACTCTGATGGCAACTCTCAACTACCAGCGCGTGCTCGATTCCATCCTGGACTTAAGCTTGAGCATACTAAATCTCGAACCAGATGCTCCCCCCGACGATAGACTGATCTGCGCCGTCCTGCTTTTTTCCAAAGAAGAATCGCTTGAAGTTGGCTCGGCGCGCCGCCTGACCCCGGCGGACATGCGCGTCGTTTTGCGCGGTCAGAAGGGAGCCATAGCCCAGGCCATCGAAAACGATAAACCGGTCTTGCTCAAAGACGTGCGGGACGACCCGGAATTGACCCGCTTTGTCACCTTCATGAGTTGCAATGAGATTTACTGCTTCCCATTGCGCAGCGGCTTCAATGCTTATGGCGTCCTGCTTTTCGGTCATCCGGAGCTGAAGTTTTTCACCGCCGGGCGGCGTGAATTTTTGGACATCCTCGGCAGCCAGGCAGTGGTTGCCATACAAAACGCACGTCTCTATCAGGACGTGGTGGATGAACGCGAACGCATGATTGAGTTCCAGGAAGAAGCCCGCAAAAAACTGGCGCGTGACCTGCACGATGGTCCCACCCAGTCCGTCTCGGCAATTGTCATGCGTGTCAACATTGCCCAGCGCATGTTGTCTAAAGATCCCAAGGCTGTCAGTGACGAATTGGGCCGCATCGAGGATCTGGCCCGGCGCACGACGAAAGAGATCCGCCACATGCTTTTCACCCTGCGCCCGTTGATTCTGGAGTCGCAGGGTTTGGTGGCCGCTTTGCAATCCATGGCGGAGAAAACGAAAGAGACTTTCTCGCAGAAGGTGCTCATCAAAGTGGATGAAAGTATCCTCGAATCCATCGAAATGGGCAAGCAGGGCGTCATTTTTTATATTGTGGAAGAAGCAGTCAATAATGCCCGTAAACATGCCCAGGCTGGGTGCATCTGGGTGAACCTGCATCTATTGAAACAAGGCCTGGCCTTGCTCGAAATCCAGGATGACGGGATTGGGTTCGATGTCGCCGCGGTCAACCGCTCCTATGATCAGCGCGGCAGCCTGGGTATGGTCAACTTGCGGGATCGTACTGAACTCGTCAACGGCGTGCTGGATGTTCAATCTGTGCCCGGTAAGGGTACCCGGGTTCAGGTCTATATTCCGCTGACGGAAGAGGCTGCCGACCGTCTTCACCACTCCTCCGGAAAACAATAACTCCCACTCCAATGCCAATTGCTGCCGGTATACACTACTTCCTGCATGAAGGAGGAAGGCCAACAAAGCCGCCGCTGGTACTCATCCATGGCGCGGGGGGTGATCTTTTATCCTGGCCGCCGGAAATACGGCGGCTGGCTGATGTGCGTGTCTTTACGCTCGACTTGCCCGGTCACGGAAAATCGGAAGGGCCGGGCTGCCAATCAGTTGTCGATTATGCTGATAGTGTGGTTGGTTTTATGAATGCGGCGGGCCTTTCTCGGGCCGTGTTCGTTGGACATGCGCTGGGCGGCGCAATCGCCCTGGCCCTCGCCATTGACCATCCTGAGTGCGTGGCCGGAATCGGGCTGATCTCCACCGGGCCGCGCTTGCCGATTGCAACCTCCGTGCTGGAGAATGCCGCCAACCCCGCCACATTTATCCTGGCTGTCCAGTCGCTCCAGGAACTGATGCACATCCCGCAGGCTTCAAAATATTTGAAAGACCAGACTTTCAGGCATTTGTCTTCTATTCGCCCAACCCTCTTCCATGGTGACTTGCGTGCCTGTGACCAGTTTGACGTGACAACCCGCCTCGATGCCATTCGGACACCGGTTCTGGTGTTATGTGGCACGGACGACCAACTCACCCCGCGACGCTATTCCGAGAGCCTGGCGGGACAAATCCACGGCGCTGCCCTGCAGACGATTGACGGTGCAGGGCATCTGGTGATGCTCGAACAGCCGCGCCGGGTGTCCGCGTTATTGAGCGTCTTTCTGACGGCCATTCCTTACTTACCGGGAATGTAATCTTTCGGGAGTGGCGAAAAACATGATTAAAAAATCACCACGGCCCCCTGCGGGGATGACAAGAACACGCACTGTCCCGGTGTCCTTCCGGGAGAGTTCACAGAGCAAAAAAAACGAAGGTAAATCCCCGTGCTCTTATCATCCCCGAGGGGAAGGTGGGCTCTGTGGCAAAGATAGTGGTTAGCCCGTAAAATTAGCCTCTCCCAATCCTTTGCTGTGTATTTTATAAACCCAAAACTTCTTTCAGAATTGGAATGGCATTCTGGATAGCCCGCGCCCGGTGGCTCAGGCGATTTTTTTCATTCATCTCCAGTTCCGCCATGGTGTGCCCGAGTTCGGGAATGAAAAAGATGGGATCGTAGCCAAAACCATTGGTGCCGCGTTCATCCGGGATAATTTCCCCTTCGCATTGACCCGTTGCCAGTTTTACCTCGCCCGACGGCAAAGCAATTGCTACCGTTGCCCGAAAGCGTGCTGTCCATGGACGCGGTTTACCGCCCAGTCGTTCAAGTAAATATTTCCGGCGGTCGGCGTCAGTGGCGTTGGGGATGGGACAGAAGCGGTGCGAGTGCAGGCCAGGCTCTCCACCCAGGGCTTCCACTTCCAGACCTGAGTCGTCGCCCAAAGCGATCATTCCGCTGGTATGTGCGAAAGCCGCAGCTTTCGTGGCAGCATTTTCAGCATAGGTCTGTCCATCTTCGGCCACTTCGAGAGCCATACCCAGATCGGCGGGGGTGAGAAGAGTGAGGCCGAGACCGTCCAGCAGGGCTTTGATCTCGTCAACTTT
>JAPLGV010000446.1 GCA_026389975.1 Chloroflexota bacterium | reverse complement strand
CAGACCCAGAAATCTGCTATTTCTCGCATTGAAAATCATGCTGATGATGTGCGTCTTTCAACGTTGCGACGCTATTCTGATGCAGTTGGTGCTAATCTCCAAATTCGGTTAGCTCATTCGTAGGCAAAAACGCACCGAACACCGGCTCCCCCGAAAGAACCGGGGCAGGCAGGCGGACACATTCGCTCCGCTCACACCGTCCCGGTGTCCTGCCGGGAGTGCAGGCAGCCCCCTTCACCCTTCACCCTTCGGGTACTGCGCGGGGTTGCTACGCTGAGCCATTCCGTCGGGCGGCTTTGGTTCCGAGTATCGACTCGATTAGACCGCTTGAGTAAACGGCTAGGACGACCAATGACACTGGACGAGTTTTTTCTAGGATACGAGAAGTCCCGACCACTCTTTGATGCCGTGCTTTGCGCGATTGAACCCTTCGGGCCTACGGAACTTCGCGTGTCCAAAAGTCAGATCGCTTTCTGGCGCCGGAAGGCTGTAGCGCGAGTATGGCTACCAGCGCGATACCTTCGTGGCAATCCCGCTCCCCTTGTACTCACGCTGGCCTTCCATAGTCGGGATAGGTCGCCGCGATGGAAGGAAATCGTGGAGCCGGCACCGGGACGTTTCACGCATCATTTAGAGCTGCATTCCATCGCCGATCTTGACGAGGAAGTCCGCGACTGGCTGCGGGAGGCCTGGGTGATCGCTGCCTAGGATCGCCGTGATGCTCAAAACACGCCTCGGATATGCACTCGGAACAATCATTTTGGCAAGTGCCAGTTCACTGGGGCGGTATACACAGCTTACCCAGGGCACCGTTGGCGACTCGCCAATGAGATCCGCCCAATATCGTCTCCAACGGACCCCGCTAAGTACGCGGGACAGGTGAAAACGCTGATTCCGCTGATAAAAAAAGAGAAAAATCTGCGTTTTCTGCGTTCATCTGCGTCCCACTTCTAAAATGTACGGTAGAGAAGAATGATAATAGCTTGTTTGCCAAAGTCTTCCAATCCTATATTTTACGGAGGGTTCCATGAACCTTGAAAAGTACACACAAAAATCCCAGGAGGCCATACTCGCTGCCCAGCGCCTGGCACAGGATTATCAGCATCAGGTAGTCGAACCCATACACTTGCTGTTGGCGCTTGTTCAACAACAGGATGGGATTGTCCGAGCGATCATCACCAAAGCATGCGGTGGGACGCAAGCCATTCAGGACGAACTGAGCAACGAACTCGATAAAAAGCCAAAGGTTCAGGGGGGCAATCTGGAAGTCAGCATGTCGCGTCAGACGGCGGAAGTCCTGACTGCCGCCGAACGTTACGCCAAAGGCATGCAGGATGATTATGTCTCCACCGAGCATATTCTGCTGGGTCTGGCGGACAGCAATGAAAACAAACGCCTGGCTCAGTTTGGTCTGACCAAGGACGCCATCCTGTCCGCTTTAAAACAGGTGCGCGGTTCTCAGCGTGTCACTACGCAGAATCCCGAGGGAACCTTCCAGTCGCTGGACAAATACGGACGAGACCTGACCGCCATGGCCCGACAGGGCAAACTTGACCCGGTCATTGGGCGCGATGAGGAGATTCGGCGTACGATACAGATTCTGTCCCGCCGCACCAAGAACAACCCGGCCCTGATTGGCGAACCGGGCGTCGGCAAGACCGCCATCGTCGAGGGACTGGCCCAGCGTATCATTAATGGGGATGTCCCCGAAGGGCTCAAGCACAAACGCCTTGTCCAATTGGATATGGGCGCTCTGGTGGCAGGAGCAAAATATCGCGGCGAGTTCGAGGAACGCTTGAAAGCCGTGTTGAAAGAGATCACAGAGTCTGAAGGGGAGATTATCCTGTTTCTGGATGAAATGCACACGGTCGTTGGCGCCGGCGCGGCTGAGGGCGCCATGGACGCCAGTAACATGCTCAAGCCCATGCTGGCGCGTGGCGAACTGCACCTGATCGGTGCGACCACGCTGGACGAGTACCACAAACATATTGAGAAAGATCCCGCTCTGGAGCGCCGCTTCCAGCCGGTGGTGGTGGAAGAGCCATCCGTCGAGGACACGGTTAGTATCCTGCGCGGACTCAAGGAACGCTACGAAGTCCACCACGGTGTGCGTATCACCGATGCTGCGGTACTGGCCGCCGCAACGCTTTCACAGCGTTACATCAGCGATCGCTTTCTGCCCGACAAGGCCATTGACCTGATTGACGAGGCGGCCGCGCGGCTACGCACCGAGATCGATTCCAAACCGCAGGCGCTGGACGAGGTTGACCGACAGGTGATGCAGTTCGAGATCGAACGCCAGGCGCTTAAAAAGGAGAAGGACAAGGCCTCAAAGGAGCGGCTTGGGAACATCGAAAAAGAACTGGCTAACCTGAAGGAAAAGTCACACGAACTTCAGGCGCGCTGGCAGACCGAGAAACAGGCCATTGCCGAACTGCGTACGACCAAAGAGAAGATCGAACAGACACGTCAGGAGATCGAACGCTCCGAACGGCAGTCGGACCTGGAAAAGGTCGCTCGCCTGCGCTATGGGACTCTTCCGGAGTTGGAAAAGAAACTGGCCGATGGGGAACGCCACATGAAGGAGTTACAGGCTCAGGGCGGCGCCTTGCTCAAAGAGGAAGTGGATGCCGAGGAGATCGCCCAGATCGTTTCCCGCTGGACCCACATCCCGGTCTCGAAGCTCATGGAAGGCGAGACCCAGAAACTCCTGCACATGGAAGATCGGCTGCGCGAAAGGGTGGTCGGACAGGAGGATGCACTGCAAGCCGTCTCGAACGCCCTGCGCCGGGCTCGAGCCGGTCTGCAAGACTCGAACCGGCCGCTTGGCTCATTCATCTTCATGGGCCCGACCGGTGTGGGTAAAACCGAACTGGCACGTGCCCTGGCCGAATTCATGTTTGACAATGAAAGGGCCATGATCCGGATCGATATGAGCGAATACCAGGAGAAACATACCGTCAGCCGTCTGATTGGAGCCCCGCCTGGATACATCGGCTACGAGGAAGGCGGTCAGTTGACCGAATTGGTTCGCCGCCATCCATACAGCGTGGTCCTGTTCGATGAAATCGAGAAGGCTCACCCGGATGTATTCAATGTTCTGCTGCAATTGCTGGATGATGGCCGCCTGACGGATGGTCAAGGCCGCACGGTGGATTTTCGTAACACGTTGGTTATCATGACCTCCAACCTGGGCGGTGAGCTGTGGATGGGTGGGAAGGCAGTTAGTGTAACGCGCGACGCGATCACGCACGTCCTGCAGGAGCATTTCCGACCCGAGTTCCTGAACCGCATTGACGAGATCATCGTCTTCCACGCGCTCAGCCGCGCCGATCTGGTGCATGTCGTGGAAATCCAACTCCGGCATGTTTCCGCACTGCTGGCGGAGCGCGGTTATCGGCTGGTCATCAGCCCGGAGGCACGCGCCTACCTGGCCGAGGTTGGCTACGATGCCGATTATGGCGCCCGTCCCCTCAAACGAGCCATCCAGCACGAACTGCAAGACCCGCTGGCGGTCAAGATCCTGAGCGGCGAGTTCCATGAAGGCGAGACCATCCACGTGGAACGCGGAAAGGAAAAGCTGGAATTCACTGCACTGGTATCAGATAAACTCGTGGTGCCATAACGTCTCCACCAAGTGGCGGAGATGAACACCCCCCAGTCGATGGATGTGGCCGGAGATGATTTATTGTAAGATGAGTTAAGAACAAATCGCTAAAAAAAAGGAGAAACATCATACTTACCTGGATTATTGTAATTCTCCTCGTACTATAGTTGCTCGGATACTTTGGCCCGAATGTCTTCTCTGGCTTTCCACGCACTGGCAACGTCGT
>JAPLGV010000428.1 GCA_026389975.1 Chloroflexota bacterium | reverse complement strand
TCATGGTCTGGCGCTTATTTGACCTGTTCAAGAAAAAAGGACGCTGGACGGAAGAAGTCGAACATGAACTTACCGAGGATGTGAACCAATGAAACGCGCTCAAACAAATAAAGTGTCATTGCGAGCGAGCGTTCTCCAGCGAGCGAAGCAATCTGCATTTTGCGGAGGATTGCTTCTGGCTGCCGCCCTCGCAATGACACTGATCGTTTTGACCTCCTGCGCCCCGGTTGACCTGAACGCCCCCCTCCCCACCTACGACACAGGCGTGGACCCAAATGCCTGGGCCACGATCCCGGCTGGTTCCTTTATCCAGGGACAGGCAGCCGATCCCGCCTCGATTGATAACGATTACGAGATCATGGTCACCGATGTGACCATGTCCCAGTACGTGGATTTCCTGAACACCGCCCTGGCTGACGGTACGCTCAAAGTCGACGGTGAGCAGATTGTCGGCTTCTACCCCGGCGATGAGTTCCATGCCGTCAAGCACGAAATTGAGATTACCGCCACCGACTACATCTTCGTCCCGTTGAATGACCCGGCCTCCCGCTTCACCTTCGATGGCGGCACATTCGTCGTCAAGCCCGGCTACGAGAATCACCCGATGACCAATATCTCCTGGTTCGGCGCCTGGGGCTACTGCGGGTACTACGGCTACAGCCTGCCGACCGAACTCGAATGGGAGAAAGCCGCTCGCGGGTCCGCTGACGACCGCCCGTTCCCGTGGGGCTACGAGATTGCCCGCAATAACGCCAACTTCTATTCCAGCCGCGACCCGTTCGAAGACATGGGCTCGTTCGGCTCCCGCACCAGCCCGGTCGGGTTCTACAACGGCCAGACCTATGACGGTTACGTCACGCTCGACTCGGCCAGCCCTTACGGCCTGTACGACATGTCCGGCAACGTCTGGCAGTGGACCGGCGATGTGTACGAAGGCATGCACTACCGCTTCATGCGCGGTGGCTCGAAAGACACCTACGATATGGACCTGCGTATCTGGGTCCGCAACAACGCCACCCCCACGTATTACAGCCCGGGTGTGGGATTCAGGTGTGTGAGAAATCCATAAATAGGGGTTCAGGGATTGGGAAACCCTTTATAATCTAGCCACCCTGTTCCTTATTACCCACTTACCTGACCCCTATTTCCTTTAGGAGCATTGCTTGAGAACCATCATTCGCAAATTTCGTCTCTATTGGCCGCTCACCAAATCTCTCCAGACCGGTCTGCTGCTCTCCACCGGTTTGGCCGGGTACATGAGCGCCCGCTGCCCGGTCATGCACTGGTATGACTTCCTCGGCCTGGGGTTCAGCCTGTTCCTGGCGATTGCCGGTTCGACCATCCTCAATATGTGGTATGACCGCGACATTGACGCTGTCATGAACCGCACCCACCACCGTCCGCTGGCAGATGGCCGCGTCACCCCCCCCGAAGCCCTGCGGCTGGGAGTGGTGATTTCGGTGCTGGGTGTCGGGCTGGCAGTCGCCATGTCCCCGCTCTACGGGCTGATCGTCTTTGCCGGGCTGTTCTTCGACGTGGTGGTTTACACCCTGTGGCTCAAACGGCGCACCTGCTGGAGCATCGTCTGGGGCGGGATTTCAGGCGGTATGCCCATCCTGGCCGGGCGCGCTTTCGGCACCGGTCACATTGACGGCATCGGCATCCTGCTGGCACTGGCGGTGCTTTTCTGGATCCCCACCCACATCCTGACCTTTGCCATGCGCTACTTCGACGATTACCAGGCCGCAAAAATCCCAACCTTCCCATCCGCGTATGGGTTACAGGTCACGCGCCTCACGATTGCCGTCTCCAGCGTCGTCGCCGCCCTGTCCATCAGCGCGGCCGGCATCCTGATCGGGATGCAATGGGGCTTCGTACGTGTATTGGCAGTTTTGTCCGCCGGATTGATGCTCCTGGCTGCAGCCACAGTATTCCGCCCCACCGAACGGGTCAATTTCGGGTTGTTCAAGTACGCCTCGTTGTTCATGCTCAGCGCGATGATTTTGTTATCCATATAACCGTAGGGGCGACCTTCATGGTCGCCCAGGGCGGGGATAAGCCCCGCCCGTAAAAAGAATGCCATGAAAATCACCCTCTTGGACCGCCTCCTCCTTCTCTCCACCGGGTTCTTGGCCACCTGGCAAGTGGCTGTGGGCATCAACGGCATCGACACGCTCCCGATGATTGCCTACACCGTCGGCTTCGGCGTCCTGCTCCTGGCCGGATTGTTGCTCATCATCCTGGGTTTTGACGCGCTAGACAGCCCGGTGGTGGTCATCCTCTCGACGATCATCCCGCTCAGCCTGTCGCTGGGACTGGTCTGGGAGCACCTCGCTGCATACCGGACCCTTTACCTGGTTTTTGCCATCCTCGGGTTTTTGGTAATCGTCATTACCCGCTCCGTCCCGATGAAGAATAAACTGCCGGTCCTCGTGCTGGCAGTCGTGCATGGTATTGCCGGGATGACGATCTTCCTGCTGCCCTTCCTCCTGGCTTTCACCGGCCGCGCTGCACCCAGCTTCGCCCTGGTTGGCCTGGGCGGGGCGCTGATCGGCTTGGGTGGGCTGCTGCTCTCCTTCCTGAAAGCCGGTAAACCCATCCTCTCTCGAAAAACGATCTTGAAAATCCTGCCCGGGCTGCTTTTATTGACAACCGCCGCCTTTGTGCTCGGTTTTTCAGCCGCCTGAAATCTCATCCTGGGAGCAAACTCTGTGGAACAAACACCGAAGTGGACGCCCGCAACGAAGAAAATATGGTTGCATCTCACCGCCGGGATCATGTGGTCGGGCGTGGGGATCATGCTGGTCGCTTTTGCCGCGAACTGGCTGGGCATTGTCCATTCATGGACGGTCCTCCTCCTGATTTTGGCTGGCCTGCTGCTGGCCGCCGGGATTTATTTCTTAGGCTTTTCGAAACTGGCCTCCAGGAACGTCCAACGCATCCTCAACATTCCCAAAGAAAGGGTCTGTCTGTTTGCCTTCCAGAAATGGACAAGTTACCCCCTGGTCCTGGTGATGATCGCCATGGGGATTTACTTGCGCCTCTACTCCCCCATCCCCAAGCCCTACCTGGCGATCCTGTATATCGGGCTGGGCGCCAGCCTGTTTGTTTCCAGCTTCCAGTACTACTTCCAGGTATTCCGCACCACCCGTACATAGGCATCTGCTGTCCAATCCGTAGTGCTCCGAACACCAACGTCCTGACCTCATCATCTTCCTGCTCTTCCGCATCCCTGGCTATCCCTCTTACCGCCGCATCAACCCTTAATTCGTTAGGCGGCGAGAACAGGAGCGATGAGACTTGAAAGACGAGAACAATATGCCTCCGAAACGTCGATATCCACCGTTGTACGAAAAGATAATACCTATTGTGTTGGGAATCATTATCGTGGCTATCATTGTTTTGTTGGTCTTCATTGTTGGTGTCATGGTTGGCCTCTTTCCTGGCACAAGGTAATGGCCAGGGACTAACTGTGCATCATTGGAGCGGTGAGTTTTGTATTCCTTCTTCTATGGGAGTTAACATGACTATCATCAATACCTTGTTGCCTTTTGTTTCAAGTGTCCTGAGTTTCCTCTTTGCGTTTTTGATTTTGAAGCGCTATTGGAAGCGTCGTGGTCTCCATCAACTTTTGTGGGGGATTGGCATGGTGTTTTATGGGATAGGTGGCTTTTGTGAAGCCTATTATGGGGCGTTGGGATGGAATCCCTTGGTGTTTCGACTGTGGTATCTATTTGGGGCGATCTTGGTGGCTGCTTGGCTGGGGCAAGGCACGGTCTACCTGTTGGCGAAGCCACGTTGGGCGAATGCCCTGATGATTCTGCTAGCCTTGGGGTCCCTCTATGGGTTGATACGTGTCTTTACGGCTGAACTGGATCCCACCTTGATGACAAGTAGTCTCCATACCGGCAGCGAATTGAGCGGGCATGCGATTGTGACGCCAGGGGTTCGCATGCTGACACCTTTTTTCAATCTATATGGGACGGTGACGCTGGTAGGGGGCGCGGCATGGTCAGCGTGGATATTTTGGCGCAAGCGGATTCTGTTGCATCGCGTGATAGGGAATGTACTGATTGCAGCGGGGGCTATTCTTCCCGCTTTTGGGGGGACCTTCAGTCGCTTTGGCATAAGCAGCGCATTGTATGTGTTTGAATTGCTTGGTGCGGTACTGATTTTTATTGGTTATATACGAGCAATTTCGCCGATGAAGAATGATTCAGCACCTTCGGTGAGTGACGCCGCCTAACCGCCGCGTACAACCGACTCGCTTCCGCTTCGCTCAGTGCAGGTAGTGGCTGCCCCCTGCGTTACGTTCCGGGGACGCTTCGCGGCGCCTCTCGCGAATGGTACGTATTTTGCCAGAAATCGCGCCATAACGCAAAGGAGTCTCGCCAGCCCGAACGCTGCTGCTAAGCCAATCCGTTGGGTAGCGACCACCTAAATTCAACAAAGAAGGGAACGGAACTCCCCTGCGACATTCCATCGCAGGGGAGTGTTTGCTTTGGGAAAATCAATCCTTAATCTGCCAGACCGCCCCCATCCACAGGCAGGATCGCGCCGGTGACGAAAGAGGCCGCTTCACTTGCCAGATACAACACCGCCGAGGCGATCTCTTCAGGCCGGGCAATGCGTCCCAGCGGACGGCTGGCCGAATCTTTCAAGAAAGCGGCTTCCGGTTCACCCAACTGTTTTGCTTCGTTGCGCAGCATGGATGTGTCGGTGTCGCCGGGGGCAATACAGTTGACGCGGATATTTTTCGATCCGTAATCCACGGCCATCGCCCGCGTCAGGTTCACCACCGCGCCCTTCGAGGCGCAGTAGACCGCCGCCCGCGCCCCTCCGGTCAATCCCCAGCCGGAGGCGTTGTTGATCACCGCGCCGCCGCCAGCCTGTTCCATGAACGGGATGGCATACTTGCACATCAGGAACATGGACCTGACATTGACCGCCATAACGCGGTCCCAATCCTCTTCGCTGAGCTCGGTCACCGTGGCGCGCCGGATGATCCCGGCGTTGTTGAACAGGATATCCACACCCCCCCACGCCTCCACCGTTTCCTGGACCGCGTTCCGGCAATCCTCTGCCCGGCTCACGTCTCCGCAGACGAACATGGCCTTTCCGCCTGCCTTCACGATCTGGCGCACAACTGATTCGCCTCCCGCCTCATCCAAATCCACGATGGTCACCACCGCGCCGGCCTCGGCCAGCAGGACCGCCGCCGCGCGGCCGATCCCGGCTGCCCCGCCGGTCACGATGGCTTTCTTGCCGGATAAATCATACATCTTCCTGTCTCCTTTTACCGCTTCATTCCCAACGCTTGTTCTACTTTTACCTGATCAAAAGTCACAATGATCTGGCCGCGGATATTAATGGTGGGCGTGGTTTCGTTGCCGTCCGCCCAGCCGCGCACACGTGCTGCCGCTGCCCGGTCACGGCTGATATCTATTTCGACATAAGAGATGTCATGTTGCTTGAAATATCGGCGCGCTTCCGGACAATCCGGGCACCAGGGTGTGCAATACAAGATCACATCGGCATCCGGTTCGGTGGAAGTCTGCAAGGCAGGCAGCTGTGAAGTACGCGCAGATACCGCTGCGGCGGGGTCCACTTCCGTCAGTACGCGAAACAGTTCGTCGTTATCCGGCTGCTTGTCAATGTCATGCACATCCACGTAGCGAATGATGCCCTGCTTATCCATCACAAAAATGGCGCGTTCAGTATAGCCCTCCGGGCGCAACACACCAAACATCTCCGCCACCTTGCCGTGCGGGTAAAAGTCGCTCAAGAGCGGATACGTAATTCCACCCAGACTGTCGGCCCATGCCTTCAGGCAGGGCACACTGTCCACACTTAGACCCAGCACCTGGGTCTGCATCCCTTCGAACCGGTCCAACAAATTCTGGTAGGAAGGAATCTGGCTCGTTCAGACCGGTGTCCAGGCCAACGGGAAGAAGGCCAGGACAACGTTCTTTCCGCGGTAG